>JAHAWW010000200.1 GCA_018383375.1 Prevotellamassilia sp.
GAATAATGCTTGTTTTGCTTTCGCGGTGCAAATATAAAGACAATATTTCTAACAAAAGGTAATTTCAATCAAGTATTTTTAGTCAAAGTGCCAAATATTTTGATTTTGGGCGGTCTTTTGTCAAATCCAACCAATCATTTGCGCCTGAGTCGCGCCAGATAGTCAATGGCATAAACCGACCAAAGGGGCACTTTGCGCAGGCCGTTGCGTACGGCTGGAATGTGGGCTACGGCGAAGACCACGGCAATGGCGGCTGAGCAATAAAACACTATGCCGTAAATCTTTTTGATGGCCACCGTCATCATGGCCGGCAGATATTGTTGGTCGACATAGGTGCCCAAGTCGAAAGATGTGAGGTCTATCGCTGTCGGCGTGAGGTAGGCACCATTGTTGGATATGGCATCGGTCAGATGATGGCCGAACAGGGTGGAGTAGATGCCAAAGCCGCAGCCCCCCGCCAGATACATGTGCATAATATTAAAGATGAAGAGGTAAAAAACTTTTGTCACACACAACGGCTGTTTTTGTACAGACGAATTGCGTGGCGGGGGTGGATGCTTGCGGCTCTCGTCGAGCGGCATTGCAGGCTGACCAATCAAAAAAATAAGCGGGCTGTGACGTTTCCCACTTTAAAGTTGTCGCCTTTAGCGACCGATGTTTTATATATTTTTATGGTCTAAATAAACAGAAATGGTGTAATTTTGCATCGTATTAAAAAAACGTATGAGGTGAGCCAGCTTTCACGCCGGCCGCCAATCACACACAGAGACAATCAACAACAAGCTGCATTATGCAAGACAATCAGAATAAGCGCGAACTCAACGCGCTCATCGAACAACGCTCGGCCATCGTGACCACCTTGCGCGACGGTATGAGCCAAACCATCGTGGGGCAACGTCATCTCGTGGACGCACTCATCATCGGTTTGCTTGCCGACGGACACATTCTGCTCGAAGGTGTGCCAGGCCTGGCCAAAACTTTGGCCATTAAAACGCTTTCGTCACTCATCGATGCCGATTTCAGTCGCATCCAGTTCACCCCCGACCTGCTTCCCGCCGACGTGGTGGGCACGCAAATCTACAGTCAGAGCCGCGAGGCTTTTGAGGTGCGCAAGGGTCCGGTTTTTGCCCACTTTGTGTTGGCCGATGAAATCAACCGTGCGCCGGCTAAAGTGCAGAGCGCACTGCTCGAGGCCATGCAAGAGCGCCAAGTGACCATTGGTGACCAAACGTTTGCCCTGCCCAGCCCCTTCCTTGTCATGGCTACGCAAAACCCCATCGAACAAGAAGGTACCTATCCGCTGCCCGAAGCTCAGACCGACCGTTTCATGCTCAAAGTGAAACTTGACTACCCCGAACAAGACGAGGAAACGCAGATTATCAAAGCCCATCTCGACGGACGATTTGAGACGGCCAAAACACTGCCCGTGGCCGGCGCTGCCGACATCGTTGACGCACGCGATGCTGTCAAGCAAATCTACGTCGACGAGCGTATTTGCCGCTATGTGGCCGACTTGGTCTTTGCCACACGCAACCCCGAGCGCTACGATTTGCCCGACCTCACCCCGATGATTGCCTATGGCGGTTCGCCCCGTGCATCCATCAATTTGGCCCTTGCCGCTCGCGCAGCCGCCTTTATGGCCGGTCGCGGATTTGTGGTGCCCGACGATGTGCGCGGTGTCGTTCACGACGTGTTGCGCCACCGCATCGGACTGTCGTATGAGGCCGAGGCCAACGGACTGACTACCGACGATATTATCGATGCCCTCACGGCAAAGGTCAAAGTGCCTTGACCTTCAACCCCAATGAGGCTCAGCCTATGATTTATCCCGAAACAGAAGAGTTGCTCAAGCGCGTGCGCCGCATCGAAATCAAGACGCGGGTGCTCACGCGTGGCGTCATGGCCGGCGGATACCACTCGGCCTTCAAGGGACGCGGTATGTCGTTTGCCGAAGTGAGGGAATACCAAACAGGCGACGACGTGCGCGACCTCGACTGGCACGTCACCGCCCGACTCAACCGCCCACACGTCAAGGTGTATGAGGAAGAGCGCGAACTCACCGTGATGCTCCTCGTGGACCTTTCGGGCAGTATGGCTTTCGGCACCCGTGTGCGCACCATGAGAGAGGCCGCAGCCGAAATGGCGGCGACCATTGCCTTCTCGGCTATGCGCAACGGCGACAAAATCGGTGTGGTGTTTTTCACCGACCGCATCGAGGGCTACATTCCGCCCAAAAAGGGCCGTAGCCACATGTTGCGCATCATTCACGAATTGCTCACCAAACAGCCCGAAGGCGTCAAAACCGACCTCAACGTGCCGCTCAACCACTTGATGGCCACTGAGCGGCGCCGCCTTATTGCCTTCATGATGAGCGACTTTGTGGATACGCCCGACTTCGCTCGGCCCATGGCTATGGCCGCCCGACGCCATGACCTCGTGGCCATCAGACTGGCCGACCCGCTGATGGCGCGATTACCGCGCGTGGGACTGGTGAGAGTGAGCGATGCCGAAACCGGCCACGAAGGGTGGCTCGATACGAGTAGCCGCCGCGTGGCTAAAGCACACAGTGACTGGTTTGAGGCGCAGAGTCGCAAACTCGACGAAACCTTTGGGGCCGCAGGCGTTGACCACGTCACCGTGGCCACCGACGAAGACTATGTCAAACCGCTGATGCGCCTCTTCGCACGTAGACATCACACGTAAAATCCCATGACACCTATTATAAATACGGTCTGCCGTTTAGGCTCTTGCCGCTACTTGTGCTCATGCCGCCACTTGCGGACGTGGGCAATTGTGACGCTTGCTCTCTTGTCTGTGTCGGTGGCCACGGCTCAAGTCGTGGTCGAGGCTCAACTCGACAGACCGGAAATGCTCATTGGCGAACAGGCCACACTCACGCAAAAGGTAACAGCCCGACGCGGCGCTCACGTCAAACTGACCGACATGAAGGCCGGCGACACACTCACAGCCGGCGTGGAGGTGGTGAGCCAAAGCGACATCGACACAACCCTCTCGGCTGACGGGGCACGTTTTACGCTCAAGCGAGATTTTCTCATCACCTCGTTTGACTCGGCCATCTATGCCCTCGGCCCCCTCACGGCAGAAGTGGACGGCAAAACCTACGCATCACACGGCCGTATGGGACTGAAGGTCAATACCGTCCCAGTCGACACCGTCCACCTCGACCGTTTTGAAGCGCCTTTCACCGTCGTGGGCTCGCCTTTCACATGGCAGCCCAACCTGCTTTGGCGCTCACTCGGCGTATGGTTGCTCGGCATCGCACTGATTGTGGCTTTTGTGGCTTTGTCAGACAAACGCAAGAAATTCAAGCGAGTCGTTATTCCACCGCCCGTTCCTCCCTATAACAAAGGCCACGCCGCACTTGAACAGCTCCGGAGAGATTCGACTACGGACGATGTCGAAGACTCACGCCGACCTTTTTACGACAAATTGACGGCTGTTTTGCGTGAATACCTCAAAGACCGCTTTGCCTTCGACGCACCGCAAATGACAACCGCCGAAGTGCTCGCCACAATGGCCTACGAAATCGATGCAGTGGGCATGGACCGTCTCAAAGATATCCTTACGGCCTCAGACCGCGTGAAATTCTCGGCAGCCACCGATTCACCCGTTCAGCGCCGCCATCTCATCGACGAAACCGAAAGCCTTATGGCCGCTACACGCGACGAAGTGATGGAAAACCGCCGCGAGCCCGAAGTGCGCATAGTGCCCTACGGCCAAGTGGCCGCGCGACGCCGTCGGTTGATATGGATTGCCGTCACAGTCGTACTCTCCGTCAGCCTCCTCTTGCTTTGGGCTTGGTCGGCCTTCGGCTTATATGACCTGGGAATGATTTGACGGCATAACAACTAAGTGAAAACAAGTCAAAAGAGGTAAAGACAGCAAAGTCAGTAAAGAGAATAATGAGTTCAAGAAAAACCTGAAAGGGCGTGACATATCAACCCAAGACGAACGGTCTGGATACGGTATGACTCATCTAATCTCCGTTCTCAAAGGTCGGCACCTCAAGCGTCTAATTATCTACATAATATTTCAAATATTCATTCCAAGAAAATGCCGAACTTACGGCCGGAATTGAGAGGGCCATATTAGTCCTTGGCCTAATGCCTCAGACTATTCTATTACGCCCCTTCAGACCTCACGAAGCCGCTCAGAGTAGTTTAGTCTTATAGGCTCTCAACTTTAGTCTTAAAGACTATTAGCCTCTTCGCTTTCCAACCCATTCGCCTCTATAACAACGACATCATGACCTTTCAAAATCCCGCATATTTCCTTTTG
>JAHAWW010000201.1 GCA_018383375.1 Prevotellamassilia sp.
CAGCGACTCACCGCTCTATGCCGAGTTTGTGGCCGGCATGGCGCGGCGAACTGCCGATTTTTGCACTTATTGGCAAAGTAGGGGGCTGAACAAGGACGAAACGGCTATTATGGCATAAAAGGAAAGAGAGGAAAGAGAGGAAAGGCCGGCGTGTGTGTGCTTGTGTGGCGTACAGCGCGCTCGGTCTTTCCTTACTTTCCTCTCCTTACTTTCTTTCCTTTTCTTACTTTCCTTCCTTATTATTTATTTGTCGGCAAAGGTAAAATGTGACTGAGGCAGGCGGCGACAATTGTAGGTGCTGGCCATCACTTCGCCATAGGCTCCGGCCGAACGCAGCGCGATGAGGTCGCCTCGATGGGCCTCGGCCAGGGTGACGTCTTTGCCAAACACATCGCTACTCTCGCATATCGGACCCACGACATCATAGACTGCCTCTGCGCTGCCCACGGCGGCCGTGAGGTTTTGGATGGCATGGCTCGAGCCGTACATGGCCGGACGGATGAGTTCGGTGAAACCGGCATCGATGATGAGGAAGTCTTTGGTGTGGCCGTGTTTGACGTAGAGGGCGCGTGAGATGAGGGTGCCACATTGTGCCACAACCGAGCGACCCAGCTCAAAATGTAGTTGCTGGCCGGCACGCAGCCTGAGGTGATGGGCAAAACGGCCGAAATAGTCGGCAAAGGCGGGTATGGGGTGGGCGTCGGGTTCGGCATAGTCTATGCCCAAGCCACCACCGACGTTGATGCTCGACGTGTGGATGCCTGCGGCTTCAAGTTCGTCTTGGAGCTGGTTGATGCGCTCGGAGAGACGGTCGAAAACGTCGAGCTCCAAGATTTGACTGCCTATGTGGAAATGCATGCCTACGTAGCGCACGCCTTGCATCTCTGCGGCGCGGCGTATGGCCGGCAAGAGGTCTTCCATGGCTATGCCAAACTTGTTTTCGTTGAGTCCGGTGGTGATTTTGGCATGGGTGTGGGCGTCGACGTTGGGATTGACGCGGAAGGCTACGTTGGCCACACGCCCCATGGCGAGTGCGCAAGCGTTGATGACTTCGAGTTCGGGCAGGCTCTCAACGTTGAAACAGGCGATGCCGGCACGCAGAGCTAACTCGATTTCCCAGTCGGCCTTGCCCACGCCGGCAAACACGATTTTTTCGGCTGGAAATCCGGCATAGAGCGCTGCCTCGATTTCACCTCCGCTCACACAGTCTGCGCCCAAGCCGCTGCGCGCGATGGTCTGCAAAATGACGGGGTTGGCATTGGCCTTGATGGCATAGTGCACTTGGAAGTTGTGGTGTGGAGCAATGGCCGTATGAATGGCGCTGAGCGTTTGGCTGAGCAGGGGAAGGTCGTAGTGGTAGAAGGGTGTTTTGAGGCTGGCAAAACTGCCGATGGGGAAAACGTTTGACATAAGTGTGTGTGAGTGGGTGTGATGGTGATGGTGATGACGATGGAAATAAAGGAATGCGTATTGCTGACGCAAGAAATATAACCAGAGGAAATCTCTTTTTTTAGAAATAATTTCCCTTAACCAATTTCCGCGGCAAGATTTCCGCCGGCAAGATTTCCTCAATAAGATTTCCGCCGGCAGATTTCTATTTGAAAAATATAATTAAAGTCCGCCAAGATTTCCTCCGGCAAATTTCTATTTGAAAAATATCAAAATGCAGGAGAGAAACATTGACGCAGCACCTGTTGTTTTTTCGTTTGTCGGGGTTTATTTGAAGAGACGTTCGCTCAAGGCTTGGAGTGCAGCTTTTTTGTCGGCCTCGCTCACGAGGAAGGAGATGTTGTGGTTGCTGCCGCCGTATGAAACCATGCGCACGGGGATTTTGTCCATTGCCGCAGTGACGAGCGACTCAAAACCCACGTTGGACCAGCTGAGGTCGCCAACGACGCAGATGATGCACATGTTCTCGTTGACCTCGACGGTGCCGTATTGTTTGAGTTTCTCGACAATGGGCACGAGGCGGCTCTTGTTGTCGATGCTGAGCGACACGCCTACCTCTGAGGTGGTGACCATGTCGATGCTCGTGTTGTAGGTTTCGAAAATCTCAAACACCTTGCGCAAGAAGCCTGTGGCGAGGAGCATGCGCGACGACACTATCTTGATGGCGGTGATGTTGTCTTTGGCCGCCACAGCCTTGATGGTGCCTTTTTGCATCTCGTTGTTGATGAGTGTGCCGGGAGCTGAGGGGTCCATCGTGTTGAGCAGACGCACGGGCACACCGGCATAGCGTGCGGGCTGGATGCAGGTGGGGTGAAGGATTTTTGCGCCAAAATAGGCCAGCTCGGCAGCTTCCTCGAAGTTGAGCTGGCGCACGGGGGTGGTGCCTTCGACCACACGGGGGTCGTTGTTGTGCATGCCGTCAATGTCGGTCCAGATTTGGATTTCGTCGGCACGCACGGCGGCGCCGATGAGGCAGGCGGTGTAGTCGCTGCCGCCACGCTGGAGATTGTCTATCTCGCCCTCGGCATTGAGGCAGATGAAACCCTGCGTGATGCAAATGTCAAAATCGGGGTCGGCGTCGATGACACGTTTGAGCGCCACTTTGATATAGGCCATGTCCGGCTCGCCCTGGGGATTGAGGCGCATAAAGTCGAAAGCCGAGATGAGACGAACCTTGACGCCCTGCTCGCGAAGGTAGTTGGTCACCATATTGGTGCTGATGATTTCGCCCTGTGCGAGTATGCTTTTTTCAACGGTCGGGGTGTAGGGCACGTCGCTGAATGAATGAAGGTGCATAAACACTTCGTCGAGAAACTGGCGCGTGGTGGCAGCGATGTCGGCATCGGCATAGAGCTGTTCGACATGGTCCATATATTTGGTGCGCAGTTTGTTGATGACGGTGTGGCCTGCCTCGTCGTTGCCTTTTTTGAAATAGTCTGCAATCTCGACAAGGGTGTTGGTTGTGCCCGACATGGCCGAGAGCACGACAATCTTGCGCCGGCCGTCGGTGATGAGGGCCGAAACGTCTTTCATTCTCTGGGGCGTGCCCACTGAGGTGCCGCCAAATTTGAGTATCTTCATAGAGGTGTGTGT
>JAHAWW010000206.1 GCA_018383375.1 Prevotellamassilia sp.
AGGCCAGGTCGGCAATCGTGTTGAGCAGGGTACCGTCGAGGTCGAAAACCACGGCTTGAATTGTTTGAGCGTTGGGTATTGACATCATTTCAAGAATTTATGCATAGGTCCGTTCGCCAAAGATGGCACTCCCTATGCGCACCATGTTGCTGCCCTCTTCGACGGCAATATGCCAATCGCCCGACATACCCCATGAGCGCAAGGCAAACGTCGGCCTGTCGGCAAACCATGTGGACTTGGCTTCACGATAAAACTGATAAGCCTCATGGAAGTCGGCGCGAATACGCGCCTCGTCGTCGGTGTTGCTGGCCATACACATGATGCCGGCAATTTCGACGTGGTCCATTTCGCGCCAAGCGCCCTCTTCGAGCATGGCGCGACATTCTTGGGGCGTAAAGCCAAATTTTGTCTCTTCGGCCGCCACATGCAGTTGGAGCAGGCAGGGAATGACGCGGTCGCAACGGCGTCCTTGCTTGTCGATTTCCTGGAGCAGTCGAAAAGTGTCGACGGCGTGGATGAGCGAAACAAAGGGCGCGATATATTTCACCTTGTTAGGTTGCAAGTGGCCGATGAAGTGCCACTCGATGTCGGTCGGCAGCGTGTCGTGTTTACCCACGAGTTCTTGTGCGCGGCTTTCGCCAAATATGCGTTGTCCGGCATCGTAAGCCTCGCGTATGGCTTCGGCGGGATGAAATTTTGAGACGGCCACGAGCGTCACCTTTTCAGGCAAGGCCTTGATTGTGTCGTTGAGCCGTTGTTGCAGAGTGGTCATGTTTAGTCCTCCAATGCCTCGGCGTCGGTGGCTTGGTCTGGCGCTTTATAGCGGAAAATATCCATTATGGGCGTTTCGTTGATGGCAGCCACTTCGTAGTCCATCATTGAGCCCTTCATTCCCTCTTCGAGACGGTCGAGCGCTCCACGCAGTGTGCCGGCCTGTATGAGCACGTTTTGCGACGTGCGTTTCTCTTTGCCGCTTTTCTCGTCGAGTGTGACGAAGATGAGTTTGGCTTTATACCAGCGGTCGGCCTCATCGCCCGGAGTCTCAAAAAACTCGGCGTAGCGTGCACGTTTGATGTCTGAAACCTGAAATTCGCCCGTCATGAACGGACTCATTTCTTCGATGATGCGGCGCTCGGCCTCGGTGAAGTTGAGCGCGTCGACAAGATAAGGCTCAACGGCTTTTTTGACCAGTCCGTTTTCCATTGTCTTGTCATACTTGATTTTACATTCAAACCATTCGTTCATAAGTGAGAGTTTGGTGATTTTGCTGAGCGAAGTTACGGCAAAACGCAAAAAAAGCCAAACAATGCGTGCGTTTTATGTAGGATTGTCTACATTTGTTATCGAAAATCAACATCCCTTTAATCTTCACCCTGCCACGCATTATGAATTTCTTAGAAGCGAAGATTGCAGCCGAGGGCTATGTGGGCCAAGGCAACATCCTCAAAGTGGACCACTTTCTCAACCACCAAATCGACGTGAAGCTCATCTTTCAAATTGCCGAAGAGTTTAAGCGTCGTTTTGACGGCCGCCGTGTCGACAAGGTCCTTACCATAGAGGCCAGTGGCATCGCCATTGCCACGCTCTTGGGCCATCTCTATGGCGTGCCGGTGGTGTTTGCCAAGAAAGGTGCCACGGCCAACTGCACCGACGACAAATATATGGCCGAGGCCTATTCGTTTACCCATAAGCGTATGAACCGCGTGTTTGTCTCAAAGCCTTATCTGAATGCCGGCGAGCACGTCTTGATTGTCGACGACTTTTTGGCCGACGGCCAGGCCGCGTCTGCGCTCATCAGTCTGGTGGAACAGGCCGGCGGGACGGTTTCGGGCATCGGCATAGCCATTGAAAAGGGTCAGCAACAAGGCGGCCAACTTTTGCGCCAACGCGGTTATCATCTTGAGTCGCTGGCCATAGTCAGGTCTATGGACCACGCCACACAGACCATCACCTTCGCGCCACAATCTGCCTCTCACTGAGCCGGAGTGGTTTGCGACGAACCACCATTTATAAACCACATCATCATGAGTTCGATTTATCAACTCGACGGCCGCGTACCGCTCCATCATGCTGCCACTTATGGTCTGCAACACGTGCTGGCCATGTTCGTCACCAACATCACGCCGGTGGTCATCATCGGTGGTGCCGCCGGCCTTGAGCCCGACGTTCGTGCTCTGCTCATACGCAACTGTATGCTTGTGGCCGGTCTGGCCACCCTCATTCAGCTCTATCCCGTGTGGCGCATTGGTTCGCGTCTGCCCATCGTTATGGGCATGTCGTGCACGTTTATCAGTCTGGCCATCTCCATTGCCCAAAGTCAGGGTATGGGCGTGTTGATGGGTGCAGTCATTGTGGGCGGCATCATCGAAGGCGTTTTGGGTCTGTTTTCGTCGTTGTGGCAACGTTTCATCCCTCCTGTCGTGGCCGGCTGCGTGGTCACCGGCATTGGCATTTCGCTTTTGGGCATTGGTGCAAATACTTTTGCCGGCGGTGTCGAGGCAAGTGATTTTGGCGCAATGCCACATTGGATTGTTGGCACCGTTACGCTTTTGGTTTGTGTGGCAGTGCAGGTGTGTCCCTTCCGTCGTTTGCGGTCGCTCTCTGTTTTGGTTGGCCTCTTGGTGGGCTATGTGTTGGCTCTGTGTATGGGCATGGTCAACCTCTCTGCCTTGAGTGAAACCGAAATCCTATCCGTGCCCCGTTTCATGCCTTTCGTTCCGGAGTTTAGACTTGATGCCATTCTGGCCATTGTCTGTATCTATCTGGTTTCGGCCACAGAGACCATCGGCGACACCTCGGCCCTGTGTTCGGGTGCTTTGGGCCGTAGCGCCACAGCCCGTGAAATGGGCGGTTCGGTGGCGGCCGACGGTCTGGCGAGTACCGTTGCCGGTCTCTTTGGTTGCACACCCATCACGTCATATTCTCAAAACGTCGGTCTGAGCACGCTCACCAAGGTTGTCAACCGCTTTTCTATTGCCATCGGTGCGCTGTTCATTATAGCCTGTGCGTTTTTCCCCATCGCCGGTGTGTTGTTGAGCAGCATTCCTCAAGCCGTTTTGGGCGGTTGCTGCGTGATGATGTTTGGCGGCATTGTCTTTGCCGGCATAGAGATGCTCTCGCGGTGTGGTTTTGGCCTGCGCAACATGGTCATCGTCAGTGTGTCGATTAGCGCGGGCATAGGTTTCTCGTCCAATCCTGCCATTTTCGCCCATTTCCCCTCCATTGTGCAAATCA
>JAHAWW010000218.1 GCA_018383375.1 Prevotellamassilia sp.
GCCTCAATATGCCCCCACCTTCAAACCGATTTTTGACGCCCTCTCACGGCCTTCTCAACCCACTCCCCAATCGCCGCCATTTTATCTAAAAATGCAACATTATTACTCATTTTTGCAACATAATTGCTATTTTCACGGCACTCGGGACGGGACAGTTTGGCCCAAGCAAGAGAAATTAAAACCCGTTTTATTTGGTCTCTCGGCGCATTTGCTGTAATTTCGTGGTGGAAACACCTACTATTCAACAAAAAGACTTCCGCCATGAAGCACAGCCTCGTCAGCATTGCCAACCTTGACAAGCAAAAAATCAACTACTTGCTCAGTATGGCCGAAGAGTTTGAGCAACACCCCAACCGCAAAATCCTGGACGGACGAGTGGTGGCCACGCTCTTCTTCGAACCCTCTACACGCACACGACTCTCTTTTGAAACCGCCGCCAACCGACTCGGCGCACGCGTCATCGGATTTACCGACCCCAAAGTGACGAGCTCGTCGAAAGGCGAAACACTCAAAGATACCATCATGATGGTGAGCAACTATGCCGACGTCATCGTGATGCGACACTTCCTTGAGGGGGCAGCACTCTATGCCAGCGAAGTGTCGCCCGTGCCCGTGGTCAACGCCGGAGACGGCGCCAACCAACATCCCTCGCAGACCATGCTCGACCTCTATTCCATCTACAAGACACAGGGCACGCTCGAAGGCCTGCACATCACCCTCGTGGGCGACCTCAAATATGGACGCACCGTGCACTCACTCATCATGGCTATGCGCCACTTCAATCCCACCTTCCACTTCATCGCCCCACGCGAACTGGCCATGCCGGAAGAATATAAAATCTATTGCCGCGAACACGGCATCAACTTTGAAGAAAACGAGGAATTTGACGAAGACGTCATCGCACAAGCCGACATACTCTATATGACCCGTGTGCAACGCGAACGATTTACCGACTTGATGGAATATGAGCGCGTCAAAGACGTCTATATTCTCAAACGCCAAATGCTCGCCAAGGCCAAAGACAACCTGCGTATTCTCCACCCACTGCCACGCGTCAACGAAATTGCATACGACGTGGACGAAGACCCACACGCCTACTACTTCCAACAGGCACAAAACGGACTCTACGCGCGCGAAGCCATCATCTGCGACTGCTTAGGCATCACACTCGACGACGTCAAAGCAGACCAGACCATACTCGGCTGACACGACAACTCGGCAAGCAATCACACATCACCCCACACAACCAGACCCTCACACAAACACAATATGGACGCCAACAACAAGGCCAACAGCCAAGCCCAAACAGGCAAACAAAAACGACAAGGCGACGAACTGCTCGTGGCCGCCATCAAAAACGGCACCGTCATTGACCACATACCCAGCGTGAAACTCTTTCAGGTGATCAGACTGCTCAAACTCGACGATGTGAAAAGCGCCATCATGGTGGGCTATAACCTCAAAAGCCATAAAATGGGGCACAAAAGCATCATCAAAATCGAAAACAAATATTTCACCGACGAAGAACTTAACCTGCTCTCGGTCGTGGCGCCCAACGTGTCGCTCTGCATCATCAAAGACTTTGAAGTGGTGGAGAAAAAACGCGTGGCACTGCCAGCCGACATCAAAGGCATCGTCAAATGCGCCAACCCGAAATGTATCTCAAACAATGAACCAATGGACACACGATTTCATGTGGTTGACGATATCAACGGCACACTCAGCTGCCACTACTGCGGCAAAGAACAAGACCTCGAAAACGTGAAACTCGTGGGACATTGACCGCATAGCATCACACACGGCACCAACCTTGCCAACCACAACGATTGTCACACCTCTAAACATACACACAATGGAAAAGGACACCAAAATCTTTGAACTCATCGAAGCCGAACACCAACGCCAACTGCGCGGTATCGAACTCATCGCTTCTGAAAACTTCGTCAGCGACGAGGTGATGCAGGCTATGGGCTC
>JAHAWW010000222.1 GCA_018383375.1 Prevotellamassilia sp.
GGCCAAATCGCCCGAAGCCGCTCGCCGCATCAGAGAGCGACTCACTGATCATCCTGCCGCTCCCGGCGCTCGCTTTGTCGAGATGAGCGTTTCGAAAGAAGGGTTGCAGGTGAGCCGGTCGTGAGAAGCGCGAAACAACCACGCCAAACATATACCACTTTTAGTCTTTTAGACTTCTTCCATACAAAGAGACAAAGTGCTATTGGCGGGCCGCCCCAGGCCTTCGACCTGGGCTATTATGTTACGCCCTTACAGGGCTTGCCGGGCCGCTAAACTCTCTTATTCTCTTAAACATTTAGTTTCCCCCAAACAATCCCTATGTCTCGTCAATCAATTCTCATTTTTGTTTTGGCGCTTGCCCAGTCGGCCACAACGGCTTTGGCAGGGCGGCGCAAAACCCACGAAATCACCGTGGCCGTGATGTCTATCAACGACTTTCACAGCGGTTTTGTGCGCGATGACTTCAAACAAGTGCCTGGTGCGCCGGCTTTGCTGCAGACCGTCGACTCCTTGTGCAAGGTTTATCCCTATCACCTCGTTTTAGCCTCGGGCGACAACTTCGGTGGTAGCTATTTCAACGCAGCCACCGGTGGTGTGCTCATGCCAATGCTCTTCGACCGCCTCGGCATCACCGTTTCGGCATTAGGCAATCACGAGTTTGACGAGGGGCAGCAACGTCTTGCCGAGAAATGGGCCGACTCGCCCTGTCGCCCCGACGGTTTTCGACTTGACTATGTCTGTGCCAACGTGCGCACCGATGACGGTCGCTGCCCCGACTTTGTGCAACCATACGCCATACGCCACATCCCCATTAGTCCGAAACAATCGTTGAAAGTGGCTCTCGTGGGGCTCATCACATCGTCCACGGCCATTCAAGCCAGCAAGTCAAAACTGCAAGGCGTGCAATTTGATGGCCGATATAGTGACGTGCTCGACAGTCTCAGACATCTGCCAGACTATGCCGCCGAAGTGCCCTCAGCAGATTTGCAAATTTTGCTCACTCACATCGGCACCTCAATGGATGGCGACAAAGCCGTGTGGAACGATGCCGACGAAGCCCATCTCCACGACCTTGCCGACCCCATGTGGGACGGCATTTTTACAGCCCATCTCCACGAAGCCGTAGAGGGTAGGGTGGGGACGCAACAATACCCCGTGACGCAGGGCAAATGGCATGGCCAATGTGTCAGCCTTTTTAAGTATCGCATCAATTTGAAGACACGAAAGATTGTGGGTGTGGAAACCGAACTCTGTCCCGTGAAACCCTCAGACCGGCTTACGCCTCGTGCCGCTGCTCTCAAAGCCACCATCGACTCCGTGCTGGTGTGTACCAAAACACCCGGTGGCACCTCCATCGGCGAGCGGCTCACTCATACCGACAAGACCCTCATTCATTCTCGCCAAAACAACACCATGCAAACCCTTATGGGTTCGCTCGTTTGCCGGTCATACGCTGAGTGTGTGCGCCAGGCTTATGGGTTGAGCGACACGGCCATCGTGGTTGGTGTGAGTCACTTCGGTAGCATACGGGCCGGTTTCACGGCAGGCGACATCTCTGTGATGGACGTGGGCGAGTCACTGCCTTTTGCCAATCACATTGAGTGTTTCCGTTTCAACGGCCGCCAGCTTCGTGCGCTTTTGGACTTTGGCCTCCACAATGTTCGCTTTGGTC
>JAHAWW010000225.1 GCA_018383375.1 Prevotellamassilia sp.
ATTAATGCCACTACTCATCGTCTAACGACCTGGGCTGATATGTTGCGCCCTTTCAGGGCTTGCTTGGCCGCGTATTAATGCCACTACTCATCGTCTAAAGACCTGGGCTGATATGTTGCGCCCTTTCAGGCCTTGCTTGGCCGCGCAAATAAACCAATTCCCATTTAAGAGCCCCCTATCGTCTTGGCGCGATAAAGATTTGTAAGGTACTTTTACGTTTGTTTGTATCTCGGCACGCCAAAAGACAAAAAAGATTTATTTGGCAGAGTTCGCCCTGTGTTTTGTCGTGTGTTTCAAAAAAGTCATAGTATATTTGTCGCAAACGCTCCGGCCAACGGCGCCAATCCGCCCTCCGAAGAGCCTCAATCACCCCTATGAACAAACTCCTGTTATTGATATTGGCAACGACATCGATGCTGCTCACGGCCTGCTCAGACCAGTGCAGCATTGCGGGCAACTCCACCGTGGGTAGCCTCGACGGGCGTATGCTCTATCTGCGCGTCAGTTGCAACGGACAGGAGGTGATGAGTCTCGACTCTTGCGAGGTGACCCACGGCCGTTTCACCTTCTCCAGCACCCTCGACTCCACGCGCGTGGCGCAGGTGTATATTGGCAACGAAAGTCTGATGCCGGTGGTGCTCGAGACGGGCGAGCTCATAGTGCAGGTGGACCACTCCGGACAGCGTGTGAGCGGTGGACCCCTCAACGACCGCCTCTACGCATTCTTGCAGCGCAAAGAGCGCATCGAGAATGAGCAATGGGAGCTCGACCGCAAATGTATGGAGATGCTCCATAGTGGCAAATCGCCCGAAGAAATCAACTCTGAGATTGCGCCCAAAGCCAAAAAACTGGCCAAGAAACTCGAAGACCTCGAAACCGAGTTTATCAAAGACAACTACGACAACCCGCTCGGCCCCGGATGTTTTATGTGGCTCTTTCGCCAATATCCCTTCCCCGTGATGACCAACCAAATCGAGCGGATTGTGAAAGATGCTCCGCCGCAATTCCTCCACGACCCCTACGTGAGCCACTATCTCCGCGTGGCCCGACAGGGGAGATGATTTTTGGGCAGCTAGGTAAGCCCTTTTGGGTCTAGTCCTAAAATAGGGGGCTAAAGTCATTGAGCGGCCTCGCAAGCCCTGAAAGGGCGCAACATAATAGCCCAGGTTGTCAGGCCTGGGTTAAATGATTACACTATAATTCCGGCCTGAAAGGTCGGCACAACGTACGGGATTATTTGACGAAATCCATAAATCGTCGCTTGATGTGCCGACCTTACAGGCCGGATTATTGCGGTAT
>JAHAWW010000237.1 GCA_018383375.1 Prevotellamassilia sp.
TGGTGACGGAAATCAACGCGGGACGTGGCATGGAGTTTTTTATGGTCGGACTGCCCGACAACGCCGTGAGAGAAAGCCGTCTGCGCGTATATGGCGCACTGGCCAACTCGGGCTACCACCTGCCACAACGCAGCGTAACCATCAACTTTGCTCCTGCCGACGTGCGTAAAGAAGGCTCAAGCTATGACCTACCATTGGCCATCGGACTGCTCGCCGCCACTGAACTGCTCGAGAGCAACAAACTGCAACGGGGTATGTTTGTCGGCGAATTGGGCCTCGACGGCAGTTTAAGACCGGTCAAAGGAGCCTTGCCCATAGCCATCAAGGCCAGAGAAATGGGGTTTGACTTCCTCATTCTGCCCGAACGAAACGCTCGCGAAGCCGCCGTGGTGAACCAACTAAAGGTGTATGGCGCACAACGGCTCAACGACGTGGTAGATTTCCTGCAAGACCAAAACGACTTGCAGCCGCTCGAAGTGGACACCCGCGCAGAGTTTTATGCCGCTCAACAAAACTGCGGCCCGGACTTTATCGACGTGAAAGGACAAGAACAGGTGAAACGCGCCTGTGAAGTGGCCGCTGCCGGCGGACACAACCTGTTGCTCATAGGCAGCCCCGGTTGTGGCAAAAGCATGATGGCCAAACGCATCCCTTCCATTCTGCCTCAACTGACTCTGAGCGAAAGTCTTGAGACCACACAAATCCACTCTGTAGCCGGTAAACTGGGGGCGAACGCTTCGCTCATCGCCCAAAGACCGTTTCGCAGTCCACACCACACCATCTCTGACGTGGCGCTCATTGGTGGTGGCGCCAACTTTCAACCCGGCGAAATCAGTTTGGCCCACAACGGCGTGCTTTTTCTCGACGAATTGCCAGAGTTCAGTCGCGCCGCTCTTGAGACGATGCGCCAACCGCTCGAAGACCGACAAATCACGATTTCACGCGTAAAATACAGTGCCACGTTGCCATGCTCGTTTATGCTCGTGGCCTCAATGAACCCCTGCCCCTGCGGCTACCACGGGCACCCCAGCCATGAGTGCACATGCAGTCCGGGACAGATACAACGCTATATGAGCAAAGTGTCAGGCCCGTTGCTTGACCGCATCGACATTCAGGTTGAAGTGGATCCTGTGTCGGTGAGCGAACTGAACGCTGCGCCAAGAGGCGAGTCGAGCGAAGCCATCAGAGCGCGTGTAATGAAAGCCAGAAACATTCAAACGGCACGCTTTGAGGGCATCAAAGGCGTACACTGCAACGCACAAATGAGTGCCTCACAGCTCAACCAATTTGCCTGTCTCGACCAAACGGCTTCGACTCAACTGGAAAAGGCCATGACACGGCTCGGGCTCTCAGCCCGCGCCTATGAGCGCATCCTCAAAGTGGCCCGCACCATAGCCGACCTCGACGGCTCAGACCTCATCACCTCGGCTCATATCGGCGAAGCCGTGAGCTATCGCAACCTTGACCGCAGCGATTGGATGGAACGGTGAGGCCTTTACACAAACTTTAATACATGTTTTTTGTCCCGACACTCGCCTTGCACTAAATTCGCATTATATATAATATATGAGAGTAGTAATCGTCAACACGTCCGACATTGTCGGTGGAGCTGCCATCGCCGCCAACCGGCTCTTGCGCGCACTCAACAGGAACGGCGTAGAGGCTTCAATGCTTGTGAGAGACAAAAAGACCAACAATCCTCGTGTGGAGCAGTTGCCGCCATCGCCTCTGAGACGAGCTAAGTTTGTGGCCGAAAGAGCACAAATCTATCTGAAAAACGGATGGAGCAAAAACAATCTCTTTGGCATAGACATCTTCGCCTTAGGTAACGACATTGCCGACCTGCCCTCAGTGAAACGCGCCGATGTGGTGCACCTGCACTGGGTGAACCAAGCAATGCTCTCTTTTCGCACACTCGAGAAACTAATGGCAACGGGTAAACGCGTGGTGTGGACAATGCACGATATGTGGCCCTTTACGGGCATTTGTCACTGCACCACAGATTGCACCCACTGGCGGCAAAACTCTGAAACGGGCTGCCAGATGTGCCCCCTGCTAAACAAGCCAGGCACACACGATCTCTCGGCCCAAATTTTTGCCAAAAAACAACGTTTCTTCGCCCAACACCAAATCACTATGGTGGGCTGCAGCCGATGGATTGCACAAATGGCCGCTGAGTCGAAATTGTTGCAGGGACAAAAGATTTGCAGCATACCCAATCCGCTCGACACGCAATTCTACTGCTCTGACGACAAAACGGCTGAACGCCAAAAATTGGGTTTACCCCTTGACAAGACGCTCATCTTTTTTGCTGCTTATAAAGCCACCGACAAAAATAAGGGTATTGACTATCTCAAAGAGGCCCTCGAATTGCTGGCCCAACAAAACCCGCAATCGATAGAAGAAGTGGCTGTCGTTGTGGCCGGCTATGAAGCCGAACAACTCAAAGACACTATGGCTGTGCCGGTGATACCGGTGGGGTTCATTGGCGACAGCACGACGATGAGGCAGTATTATCGCGCCTCAGACCTATTGGCCATGCCCACGCTGATAGACAATCTGCCCAACACAATTGCCGAAGCCTCGGCGTGTGAGTTGCCGGTGGTGGCATTCAGTGTGGGTGGTGTGCCGCAAATGATTGACCACGACAAGACCGGCATGTTGGTGCGCTATAAAGATTCCGTCCATTTGGCAGAATGTTTGAACAAAATGATCCATCAGACAGACAGAGATGCCATGGGAAAAGCCGCACGCCAAAAAGCCATTCACGATTACTCCGAGCAAGCCGTAGCCGAGAGCTATCTGAGAGTCTACGAAGAATGCCTCAACCAACCACAACGATAATCCAACTGACAAATCATTTCATAATCACAAATCAAAAACTGCCACAACAAAAAGTGGCACAACAAAAATGTCTGAACCTCCGCTAAAAATCACCGTGGCTACGGTGACTTATAACGCAGCCGAACTCATTGAAAAAACAATTGCTTCTGTTGAAAAGCAAGACTATCCCCACGTGGAGCATCTCATCATTGACGGCAACTCGCAAGACAAAACACTCGAAGCCGTACACCACTATCAAGAACGCAACAGCATTGCCGGTGTACCACACGAAGTGAACTGCCTGAGCGAGCCTGACCACGGACTCTATGATGCTATGAATAAGGCCATCGACATGGCCACGGGCGACTACATCGTTTTTCTTAATGCCGGCGACACTTTCCACGAAAACACCACTCTGTCGAAAATCGCCGCCGCAGCCGAGCGCTATGGCGAAACTCACCCGGCCGTCATCTATGGTCACACGGACATCGTAGATGGCGAAGGAAACTTTTTGCGCCATCGCCGCCTATCTCCGCCACAACGTCTGACATGGCGCTCTTTCGCCTCGGGTATGTTGGTGTGTCATCAAGCCTTTTATGCCCGTACCGACTTGGCCAAAGCCAATCCCTACAATCTCAAATACCGTTTCTCGGCCGACTTCGACTGGTGTATACGCATCATGAGAGAGGCTAAACGCAAGAAACTGCCTCTGGCCAACGCGCAGATTGTCGTGGCTGACTACCTCAACGAAGGTATGACCACCAAAAACCACAAAGCGTCGCTGCGTGAACGCTTCAACATTATGACACATCACTACGGCATCTTCATCACCCTCTTCCAACATCTTTGGTTTGTGGTGAGAAACGTCGTGAAGAAATGAAGCAGGTATGGCTAAGACGCAACAAAGCCTGACAGCTGACACGGCCTATCAAAGGGCGGCCGCCCGCTGTGCCACGACAGAATACGCCCCGAACTATTGGATGGAAAAATTCATTGCCGGCGGACTAAATCGAGATGAGGCAGAGCTTGTCGTGAAACGGCTGAAAAAGGAAGGCTTCATAGACGAGGCAAGATTTGCCCGAGCTTTCGTCCACGACAAAAGCGCCTACAACCATTGGGGACCCCTCAAAATTAAACAAGCCCTCATAGCCAAAGGCATTGACGCTACGCTGGCCGATGAAGCCCTTAGCACCTTGTCGGCAGAAGGCCAAAACGATACCCTTAAGCACCTGCTCTGTCAGAAAAACCGCTCGCTGAAAGCCAATTCTGCCTATGAGCGACGGATGAAGTTGGCTCGCTTTGCCGCCGGACGCGGCTTTGCACCAAGCGAAATATTCAAAACACTCGATAAACTTGGACTTCAAGACGAAGATTAGACCTTAATATGAGCAAACTCTATATCGAAACCTACGGCTGCCAAATGAATGTGGCCGACAGCGAAGTGGTGGCCTCTGTGATGCGGATGGCCGGCTACGAAACTTGCCAAAACATTGAGGAAGCCGACGCCGTGTTTCTCAACACTTGTTCGGTGAGAGACAACGCCGAACAGAAAATCATTCACCGCCTGGAAGCGCTGCACGCCCTAAGGCGTAAAGGACGTCGACTCATCATCGGTGTATTGGGCTGTATGGCTGAGCGCGTCAAAGACGACTTGCTCAACAAACACCACGCCGACCTCGTGGCCGGTCCCGACGCTTACCTGTCACTGCCCGACCTGATTGCCCAAGCCGAAGGCGGACATAAAGCCATTAACATTGAACTGTCAACGACTGAGACCTACCGCGACATCGTGCCTGAACGTGTGTGTGGCAGCCATGTCTCAGGATTTGTCAGCATTATGCGCGGCTGCAACAACTTCTGCCATTATTGCATTGTGCCTTATACGCGTGGCCGTGAGCGGTCGCGTGATGTGGAGAGTATCTTGACTGAGGTGAAAGATTTGGCCTCACGCGGCTATAAGGAGGTGACTCTTTTGGGCCAAAACGTCAACTCTTATCGCGCTGTCGCTGCCGATGGGAAAGAAACAGACTTTGCCGACTTGCTCCGACTTGTGGCTCAAACCGTACCGGAGATGCGCATACGTTTCTCCACAAGCCATCCCAAAGACATGAGCGACAAGACGCTTCATGTCATCGCCGAAGAGCCTAACGTGTGCCGCCACATTCACCTGCCTGTGCAAAGCGGTTCAGACCGCATCCTTAAATTGATGAACCGCAAATATACTCGCGAGTGGTATCTGTCGCGGGTAGAGGCCATCAAGCGCATCATTCCCGACTGCGGACTCTCCACTGATATCTTTGCCGGCTATTGTTCGGAAACAGAAGAAGACCACCAACTATCGCTCAGCCTAATGAAAACCTGCGCCTACGACTCGGCTTTTATGTTCAAATATAGCGAGCGACCTGGCACATACGCCTCCAAGCATCTTCCCGACGACGTGAGCGACGACGTCAAGACCCGGCGTCTTGAAGAACTTATTGCTTTGCAAAACGAGCTATCACGGGAAAGCAACGCACGCTGTGTAGGCAAAGTCTATGAGGTGTTGATTGAAGGCACTTCAAAACGCTCACGCGAACAACTCTTCGGGCGCACCGAACAAAACAGAGTGGTGGTGTTCGACCGCGGCACACTGCGCATAGGCCAATACGCCAAAGTGCGCATCACCGAGTCGTCATCCGCCACGCTGAAGGGCGAGGTGGTGGAGTAAACTGTCACCACACTCCTTATATATAATATATAGGTAGGCGCGTACCATCATTCATTAAACTGTTACTATTCATGGGAAAGACCATTACCATCCGTTGCAAGAATACCGGTCGAAGCCATAAAGTACCTATAGGCTTCACACTTGAAGAAGTCTATGAGATGCTCGACATTCATATGCCACTTGGCCCTACGAGTGCGAAAGTCAACAATAAGGTGGAGGGCCTCCACTTTATGTTATTCAACGACAAAGACGTAGAGTTTCTCGACATCACCTCTTCGTCGGGCATGCGCACTTATACGCGGTCGCTCTTCTTTGTGCTCTACAAAGCCGTTCGCGACCTTTATCCCTCGGCCAAACTCAGAATAGACACACCGGTGTCTAACGGCTATTATTGCGAACTCGACATTGCCGGTGGCATCACCAATGAGGTGGTCGGCAACCTTAAGGCGAGAATGCAAGAGATTGTCAAAGCCGATTTATCTTTCCACCGCATCACCTGTCACACCGACGAAGCCATTGCCCGCTTCAAGGCCGACGGACTCGATGACAAAGTGCGTTTGCTCGAAAGTTTGGGATCGCTCTACACCACCTATTACACACTCGATGACACAGCCGATTATTTTTATGGCTCGTTGCTCATCAAGACCAGCCAGCTGAACCTGTTTGACCTAATGGCTTATGGTGGCGGACTCTTCTTGCGTTTGCCCGACCCTCATCATCCCGGTAAGTTGCGTCCCTTTGTGGAGCAGCCCAAGATGTTTGATGTGTTCCGCGAGCAGCATCGCTGGCAAAAAATTCTCGGCATCTCTAACATCGGCACGTTCAACGAGGCTTGCGACAATGGTTATACCAACGAACTCATCAACGTGTCGGAAGCCTTGCAAGAGAAAAAGTTCAGTCAGATAGCCGACCATATCGCCGCCAACAAAGACATCAAGGTCATTCTCATTGCCGGCCCGTCATCGAGCGGTAAGACCACCTTCTCAAAACGCCTCTCAGTGCAGCTCATCGCCTCGGGTATGCACCCTGTGCCTATTTCGCTCGACGACTATTTTGTCAATCGTGAAGACACGCCGCGAGACGAAAACGGCGAATATGATTTTGAGCATGTTGAGGCTATGAACATTCCACTATTCAACGCCCAAATGAACGACCTGCTGGCCGGCAAGGAAGTGGAACTGCCACGCTTCAATTTCCAAACCGGCAGAAGCGAGAAAAGCGGTCAGAAACTGCGGCTCGAGCCTCACACCCTGCTCATCCTCGAAGGCATCCATGCGCTCAATCCCGTATTGACCGAAAAGATTGACAACAAGGCCAAATTCAAAATCTATGCGTCGGCACTCACCTCCATATTGCTCGACGATCACAACTATATCCCCACTACCGACAATCGCCTCTTGCGTCGCATCGTCCGCGACTACAAATACCGTGGATATAGCGCCGAAGAAACCATACGTCGCTGGCCGGCAGTGAGAGCCGGTGAAGAGAAGTGGATATTTCCTTTCCAAGAGCAAGCCGACGTGATGATCAACACGGCATTGATGTTTGAGCTGGCCGCCTTGCGCTCACAGGCCCTGCCTCTGCTCGAACAAGTACCCGAGAACGTACCCGAATATTCCGAAGCCTATCGGTTGCGCAAGTTCCTGCATTATCTCAAACCCATCTCTACAGAAGGGCTGCCGCCCACCTCTCTCTTGCGCGAATTTCTTGGAGGGAGCACATTCAAGTATTAAACGGCACAACCTTTTCCTCTATTCCCCTACGACTATTCTCTTATGAAACGACTCGTTTTTGCCACCAACAACGCCCACAAGCTCTCTGAAGTCCGCGCAATGGTGGGCGACACCTTTGAAATCTTGAGCCTTGAAGACCTGGATTGCCATGACGACATTCCCGAAACGGCCGACACTCTGTCGGGCAACGCTTTGATGAAAGCCGAATATATTGCGGAGAAATACCACGTCAACTGTTTCGCCGACGACACTGGTCTGGTGGTTGATGCATTGGGCGGCGCGCCCGGCGTGCATACGGCCCGTTATGCCTTTCCCGACCGTCACGACCCTGTGGCCAACACCAAGAAACTGCTCGCAGAATTGCAAGGTCAGCCCGACCGGCGTGCGGCTTTCATCACCGCCATCGCCCTCATCATCGACGGCCAAAAACATCTTTTTGAAGGCCGTGTTGACGGTTTTATTGCCACCGAAGAGCGCGGCACCGAGGGCTTTGGCTACGACCCCGTTTTCATCCCCGAAGACACCGGCAAGACTTTCGCTGAGTTGGGCGTCGACGCCAAAAACAAAATAAGCCACAGAGCACGTGCCATAGCAAAACTCTGCACTTTTTTGAAAGGCAAGCCTGCCGCTTGCTGACAATGATTATTGTCTTCCCCCATTTTTTCTCTCCAAGCCCCGTGTGCTGATATGAAAAAGAAACTGACCCTCCTCTTATGCTGTCTTTTTATGCTGACTTTAGGCCTCAAAGCCGGCAATGACGTTTGGACGCTCTACCAGGCATTTCACGAAACCGACAGAAACATTCCGGTCACTGCGGCCGACGGCTCTACCACAGTCTATGCGCTTTATGCCGGCAATCTGCTGACCTACAACGCCACGACCGGCGAGGTGGAACTACTCTCCAAACTCACGGGACTAAGTGGTCAAGGCATTGCCGCCATAGACTATTCAGCAACGACACATACGCTCGTCTTGGTCTACGACGATTTGGGCATTGACCTTCTGTCTACCCGTAGCGGTGAAATCTGTTATCTCAGCCATCTGCGCTCAGCCGGCAGCGGCACAGCCACTTTCAATGACCTTACCGTGACGGGCGCCTCGGCCATTATCGCCACCAGTAGCGGCGTGGCTGTGGTCGACTTGCAGAAGCAGGCCGTTTGGGGGTTCTTCACCACTCCCGGCGCCACAAGCTCAGCAGCTTTAAGTGAAAACGGCATACTCTATGCGGCCACCAGCACCGGACTGAAATATGGCGCCCTTTCCGACAATCTTTCAGACCCTGCAGCGTGGAAAATGCTTGCTTCACTCAATCGCATCTCACTGCTTACAGCCGTAGGTGGATATATCAGCTATGTGAACAGTTCAAGCAGTGGCACCGGACTCTGGCAACTCTCTCAAACTGCCGTCGACACCCCACCCATCACCAACAGGCTATCAAGCCAAACCTTTACGTCAAGATGGAGCAATGGCAATGAGGCCATCTACACCACGGGCGGTACGGCGGCGTTGGTGTCTGTCCCGACAACCGATGGTGCTACGCTTCAAGTCACTCAGACCACAACGCCTTCCGGTCTTCAATACCTCACCCACGGCAACGGCCGCACCTATTGGGCCTCTTGTGCCACAGACGGTCTGCAACCTCTCACGCTCAATGCCGACGGCACCCTTCAGCCTACGGGCGAAAAGATTGGCGGCTATGGCCCTATCCGCGACTTGTGCTACTATCTCACCTATGTCGGCGAGCGGCTCTTAGTGGCCGGCGGCCGTCTTGACCCTTTAGGTGTTTTACACTATCCCGGCACGGTGATGACCTATGAAAACGGTGAATGGGAAGCCTTTCAAGAGACAGGAATTAAAGAAGAGACTGGTGTGCCCTATCGCGACATCACCCGTATTATACAAGACCCAAACGATGCCAGCCACCATTATGTCTCAGCTGGCGGCGGTGGGCTCTATGAGTTCCGCAACGGCCAGTTTGTCAACCACTACAGTCTTCACAACTCGCCCCTTCGGTCGGCTGCTACCGACCCCAATCCTGAGGTGGGCAAGTTCTATGTCCGAGTGGACGGACTCAACTACGACAGCCAAGGCAATCTGTGGATGGTCAATATGGGCACAGACACCATTATCAATATTTTGCGTGCCGACGGTGAATGGACGCGCCTCTATGTGGAGGCCATAGCGGGCTATCCCACGCTTGAGAAAACCCTATTCGACGCCGACGGCCGTTTTTGGGTGGCTTCGCGCCGCTGGGCCGGCGACAAACGCGGCGGTCTGTTAGGACTGGATTATGGCGGCACGATGGAGCAAACATCCGACGACGTGGCCAAATACCGCTACAATGCCTTCAATCAAGACGGCAAGACTTGTGATTTCAGCGAAGGTGTATTTGACATTCTGCTCGACCGCGACGGCAGCATCTGGATGGGCACGGCCACGGGTCTCTATGTCATTGAAGACCTCAACGAATGGTTTGGCAACAACTTCAACGTCATCCAAATCAAAGTGCCTCGCAACGACGGCACCAACTATGCCGACTATTTGCTCGACGGCGTGGCCGTGTCGGCGCTGGCTCTCGATGGTGCCGGTCGCAAATGGATTGGAACGGCATCCAACGGCCTTTATCTCGTGAGCCAAGACGGCACCGAGATTCTCCATCATTTTGAAGCCGCTTCATCGCCCTTGCTTTCAGACTGCATCTACGACCTGGCCATCAATCCTGCCACGGGCGAAGTGATGATAGCCACCGACGCCGGTCTGTGTGCCTATCAAGGCGATGCCACCGAGCCTTCAAAGCGTCTCGATGCCGACCTGGTGAAAGTCTATCCCAATCCCGTCCGTCCGGAATATCACGGACGCATCGTGGTGAGCGGTCTGACCGACGGCGCCGACGTCAAGGTGACCACTGCCTCCGGAATAGTTGTGGCGGGCGGCGTTTCAAACGGCGGCACCTTCGTGTGGGACGGCTGCAACACCAACGGCCGGAGGGTGGCCACAGGAGTCTATTATATTATGGTGAGCACAGCCGACGGCAAGAAAGGCATAGCCACAAAGATTGTGGTCATATAAACACGCAAAAACAGACTCCGGATGCGCTAAAAAAGGGACTAAATGACCTTTAGTGGGGCTAAAATGACCTATTTCAAAGCTTTCTGCAAAAAAAACGCAGAAAATATTTGCGAAAATACGCCAACTTAATTTACCTTTGCCACATAAGAGTCACAAAAACAATTGTTTTGGAGGCTCAAAGCATCAATCATAGGCCTTGAGCCTTCGATTGCAACGCTTGTACAAGCCGAGCGCAGAGACAAACATTCTTTTGTTTGTTTGACTTTGTCGAGCATTCACTAAAGTTTATCGATATAAACTCAAATATCCTTTAATCAAAATTTTCTTATTATGAACAAAAGCGAACTTGTCAACGCAATTGCAGCTGGTGCCGGTCTGAGCAAAGCTGACGCCAAAAAGGCTCTCGATGTAACCCTCAGCGCCATCGCCGACGCCCTCAAGAAAGAAGAGAAAGTAGCTCTTCTCGGTTTTGGTAACTTTGCCGTGACTGAGCGTCCTGCTCGCACAGGCATCAACCCTGCAACCAAAGAAAAGATCGAGATTGCAGCCAAGAAGGTCATCAAATTCAAAGCCGGTGCCGAACTCGCCGACGCCTTGAACTAATTGACTTCACCAATTTAAGCCAATCGCCCGTTTGCCAAAAGCAAGCGGGCGATTTTCGTATGGTGGCGATGCGACCGAGCGTGGGTGAAGCGGCAGTCGACGCGTCAGAGTTTCCACTCTTTGTGGTCGCGACCGAAGAGACTTGAAATATGGCTGACCGCCGGCTTTTGAGGCGGTTGTTCGCGATTGAGTTCGGGATAGGCAATGCGGGTGTGATAGATGGTTTTGAGACTGTCTATGAGACAGCGTTTGGCGTCGGCGATGTCGCGGAAGGTGATGGGACATTCGCGGAAGAAGCCGGCGGCCAACTGTGCATCAATGATACGGTCTACCAGCGCCGATATGTTTTCTTCGGTATACTCTTTGAGACTGCGCGATGCTGCCTCGACACTGTCACACATCATCAAAATGGCTTGTTCGACAGTCTTAGGGTTGGGTCCGGGATATCTGAAGGCTGCTTCGTCTACTTTTTCCTCCGGGTGTTTGTTGCTGTATTGAATGAAGAAATATTTGGTGAGGCCTTCGCCGTGATGCGTACAGATGAAGTCGCGTATCACTTTGGGCAAATGGTATTTATCGGCCAGCCGAAGTCCGTCGGTGACGTGGCTGATAATGATTTGCGCACTGCGCTCCTCACTGAGGTTGTTGTGGGGATTGACGCCACTTTGGTTTTCTGTGAAAAAGGCTGGATTGAGCATTTTGCCGATGTCGTGATAGAGCGCACCGGTACGCACTAACTGTGGTTTGGCGCCTATTTTATCGGCCACCTCGGCGGCCAGATTGGCCACCTGCATAGAGTGATTGAAGGTGCCTTGCGCCTCTTTAGACATACGCCTCAAGAGGGGGTGGTTGATGTTGGTGAGCTCAATGAGGGTGACGTTTGAAGTGAAGCCAAAGACTTTCTCGACGACATACATCAGCGGGTAGGCAAAGAGCATCATCAGACCGCCAATGAGCACGAAGATTGAGCGCGACTGATCGAAGGCGGCAAAGCCAAGACCTTGCGAAAGGTCGTAGGTGATGCTGATAATCAAGCCGGCTGCCATGGCCATCAACACAGTCTTGAGCAGCTGTGAGCGTTCGGTGAGTTCGCGCAACGAATAGATGACTACCACGCCGGTGACTATCTGCAAGAGCACAAACTCAAAGGGCGCGTGGAGTGCCATGGCCGAGAGCAGGGTCACCACTACCATCGTCACAAATGCCGTGCGAGAATCCATAAACAGGCGGATGAAAATGGGCACAATGGCATAGGGCACAAGGAAGACGCTGAAGAATTGGTGCGTCATCATCAGATAGGTGATGAGCGGAAAGATGACGACGAGCGAGAAAAGCAGCAACATCGTGTGGAGCGAAGCGAGATAGTCGCGGCGAAAGAGTTTGAGGTAAAACAGCAAGATGCTCAGCAAGATGGCAATATAGCAGGTCTGTCCGAGCAAGACGAACCAAAAACTTTTTGTGGGGTCAAGTCGTTGCTCACTGGCGCGGCGCATAGAGTCGAGTATGCGCACCTGATGGGCATTGACCAACTGGCCTCGACCAATAATAAACTGGCCGGCTTGCACAAGACCGATGTTGTCGGCCACGGCGGCGAGTTGTCCGTCGAGTTCGGCTTTGTTTTTGGCCTGGTCTGTCTTGAGATTGGGCACGATATAATCATAGAGATGCAGTCGTGAAATCATGATCGGGTTCACACTGTGGGCATCGGCTTGAATGACATATTCATAGGCCGTACGGGGCGTGAAGACATTGTCTGGCTCTCTCACTCCGGCTTGCTTGCCGCGCAACACGCGAATGTTCACACCCCTCTTTTTGAGCTCTGCCACATCGTCGGCCGGCAAGACACCGCGGTCGTAGACCTCCCCGAGCAGTTCGACCAATCGGGGCAGATAGGCCACATCAAAGCCGGGTGCACCGCCACTATATACTTTTTGGCGCATGGCCGAGATTTGACGTTGTGCCGTGAGGGTGTCGAGTTGGTAATAGGGTTCAAAATTGCGCTTGATGCTGTCGCGCTCGGCGTTGAGTTCGGCTTCGGATTTGTAGATAGGAAAGTCAAACGAGGCGATGAGTTGTTGATAGCGCCAAGGGCGGTTTTCTTCATAGATATAGCCAAATTTGCTTTCGCGGGGAGCAAAAAAGACGAGCAGGGCCAGCGTCACGACAAAGAGAATCGTGTTGACGATGAGACTGACATAGCGAGGCTTGCGCCAATTGTGTTTTGTAGACATAGGGGAGGGGTAGGGATAAAGTTTCAGCCTTCGGCCAAAAGACGGCGCAGGGTGGCGACACCTTTTGATGCCACCTCTTTGATTACATTCACCGTCCGTCCGCCGGGCACGTGCACCTCTTTAGGGTCGATGAGATAAACCGGCACACCGGGTCGGGCATAGCGCACGAGTCCGGCGGCAGGGTAGACATTGAGCGAGGTGCCCACGATGACGAAGATGTCGGCCTGCTCCACCTCGCGTGCTGCGGCTTCGAGATTGGGCACGGCCTCGCCAAACCAGACTATCCACGGGCGCAAGAGCGACCCGTCGCCGGCACGCTCGCCATGGGCCACGTCGGGATGGTCAGGCGGCAGCGTCTTGATGAACTTAGGGTGGTCGGGGTCGCGCGAGGAGCACACTTTCATCAACTCGCCGTGCAGGTGGATGACGTGTGACGAACCGGCTCTTTCATGCAGGTCGTCGACGTTTTGCGTCACGATACAAACGTCATAGTCGGCTTCCATGGCGGCAAGCAAACGGTGCCCGTCGTTGGGCTCAGCCTTAATCAACTGTCGGCGCAACCCATTGTAGAAATCGGTCACCAAATCAGGGTCGGCCGCCCAGCCTTCGGGTGTGGCCACCTTTTCCACGGGATAGCGCTCCCAGAGTCCACCGGTATCGCGAAAGGTTTCAAATCCGCTCTCGGCACTCATGCCGGCTCCTGTCAAAATTACGAGTTTTTTCATGACTTGAAAATATGTGTCACCGCGTGTGGCGCGTTTGTTGCAAAAATACATATTTTGTGCTTATTCAAACAGCCGAAGGTCAAGTTTAGGCTTGAAAGTGTACAAAAACGGCTGTCATCGTGACAAGAATACACCTTTTTTAATCATTGCCGGTGCCACACGAGCGGCAAAGGCGCAAAAAACTGCGGCGCAGCCTGATTTTTTTGCCCAAATCAGAGAAACAACCTCCCGTAATAAGGACGGTTTTCCCCGTCATAAGGCCCGCAAAAACTGTCCTTAGGCCCGTCAAGGCGCTGATAATCAAAAAAGGAGGCCGCGAGCCTCCCTCTTTTCTCTTTGTCAAGGCAAATATACGTCGCAAAGCGCACAGGACAAAAGACAAATAGCAGCCGACGGACCGATAGAAGGCTTAAAAAAAGTGATAATTAAATATATTGTCGTTTTCACTGACTTTTTTATGTACATTTGCATACACGATATCACAGCGTGCGTTTAGAGCTTTTCGTTCCTCAACGCGCCACCTTAAATCTGAATTCAAATTTAACCTATTTATCTCACTATGCGCAAACCAAGCCTCACATTCTTGTTGGGCTGTTTCGCCGTCCCTATGTTGGCCGGAGTTCCGCCCCTTGGCGGCTTCTTTTATGGCAACATGAAGGCCCCCACCGGTTGGGAATGGCAAAGCCCTGACTCATTAGCCTACAACAAACAGCAACCACACGCCTGGTTTTTCTCGTTCAAAGACACCGACGAAGCCCGTAAGGTCTTGCCCGAAAAGAGCAGCCTCTGGCAGTCGCTCGACGGCACGTGGAAATTCCATTGGGCTTCTCATCCCGAAGCACGTCCCAAAGACTTCTACCTCCCCACATTCGACGCCTCTTCGTGGGACGACGTGCAAGTGCCGATGAACTGGAACGTGGTGGGCATTGGCAAAGACGGCTCGCAGAAATACGGCCAGCCTGTCTATGTCAACCAGCAAGTTATTTTCAAACACAGCGTGCGCCCCGGCGACTGGAAAGGTGGCGTGATGCGCACACCGTCCCAAAATTGGCTCACCTATAAAGACCGCAACGAGGTGGGTTCATACCGCCGCACCTTCACCGTACCTGCCGAATGGGCCGGCAAGGAAATCTATCTCAACTTCGACGGCGTAGACTCCTTCTTCTATCTCTACATCAACGGACGCTATGTGGGCTTCTCCAAAAACTCACGCAACCTTGCCCAGTTTGACATCACGCCCTATCTCAATAAAAAAGGCGAAAACCTCATTGCCGTCGAGGTCTATCGCAACAGCGATGCCTCACTGCTCGAAAGCCAGGATATGTTCCGCCTGCCGGGCATCTTCCGCTCGGTTTCGCTCACGGCCAAACCCAAAGTGCAGGTGCGCGACATCAAGGCCATCCCCGACTACGATGCCACCTTCACCAACGCATCGCTCAAGATTACGGCTCAAGTGGCCAACCTCTCAGGCAAAGCCCAAAAGGGATACTCCATAGACTATGCCCTCTATGAAAACACACTCTACGCCGACGACAACAAACTCGTGGCAGGCGTGAGCGCAACGGCTAAAGTCGAAGACCTCGACAAAAACGACGAAGAGACCGCCACAATCACCCTCAACGCCGGCAAGGCCGTGAAGCCCTGGAGCGCTGAGGCTCCACACCGCTATGTGCTCGTGGGCACTCTCAAAGACGCCAAAGGCAAAGTGGTCGAAACCTTCTCGACAACGGTGGGCTTCCGCAAAATCGAAATCAAAGAGACTCCCGCTGCTCAAGACGAGTTTGGACTGGCCGGACGCTATTATTATCTCAATGGCAAACCCATCAAGATGAAAGGCGTCAACCGCCACGAAAACAATCCCGCCACAGGCCACTACGTCACACGCGAACAGATGGAGCACGAAGTCTTCCTCATGAAGCAGGGCAACATCAACCACGTGCGCAACTGCCACTATCCCGACGCGCCCTATTGGTACTACCTCTGCGACAAATACGGCATCTATCTCGAAGACGAGGCCAACATCGAAAGCCACGAATACTACTACGGCGAAGCCAGCCTCTCTCACGTGCCCGAATTCCGCAACGCTCACATCGCCCGCAACATGGAGATGGTACACGCCACCGTCAACAATCCCTCGGTGGTCATCTGGAGTCTCGGCAACGAAGCCGGACCGGGCAAAAACTTCGTCGAAGCCTACAACGCCATCAAGGCCTACGACACCTCACGCCCCGTGCAATATGAGCGCAACAACGACATCGTTGATATGGGCTCCAACCAATATCCCTCACCCGCCTGGGTGGCCGAAGTGGCCAAAGGACAGAGCGGCGTGAAATATCCTTTCCATATCTCTGAATATGCCCACTCCATGGGTAACGCCGTGGGTAACCTCGTGGACTATTGGAACGCCATGGAGAGCACCAACTTCTTCGTGGGTGGTGCCATTTGGGACTGGGTGGACCAAGCCATCTACAACTACGACGCCAAAACAGGCGAGCGCTACTGGGCCTACGGCGGCGACTTCGGACCGACCAACAAACCCAACGACGGTATGTTCTGTATGAACGGCATCATGCGCCCCGACCTCACACCCAAAGCGCAATATTTTGAGGTGAAAAAGGTCTACCAAAACGTGGGCGTGAAAGCCATCGACATGAAAAAAGGCGAAATCGAAATCTTCAACAAAAACTATTTCGAACCGCTCAAAGACTACCAAATCGTCTGGTCGCTCTATCAAGACGGCACCTGCCTTGAGGCTCCAAAGGCTCTGCCGGGTGAAGTCAGCACACTGGCCGCACGCAAGAGCCTGAAAGTGACGCTGGCCTACGACTACACCCAACTCGACCCCACTTGCGAGTATTTCGTCAAAGTGCAGTTCTTGCTCGCAGCCGACAAGCCTTGGGCTAAAAAAGGCTACGTGCAAATGGAAGAGCAGTTGCGCGTGAAAGGTGCAGACGTCAAGGCACCCTCCATCGCCGAAGCCTCTAAAGACAAACCGGCAATCAAGTGCAGCCAAGACGACAAACAGATTGCCCTCGAAGGCAAGTCGTTCACGCTCTCATTCGACAAAGCCACCGGCGCCATCGATGCCCTCGCTTACGGCTCAAACCAAATCATCTGCAAGGGTGAAGGTCCGAAACTCGACGCCTTCCGTGCCCCGACCGACAACGATGCCGGCACCGGCGCACCCAACCAATGGTTCCAATACGGTCTTTACAACCTGCAACACACCGCCCAAAGCTGCAACGTGCAGACACTCAAAAACGGTGCCGTACAGGTGATGTTCACCGTCAAGAGCCAGGCTCCCGAAGGCTGCCGCATCGCCTACGGCAACGGCAACCGCAATCCTGAAGACGCCTACGACTTCAAGCACGACGTGAAAAAACTCACCGACGCCGACCTGGTTTTCACTACCACACAGGTCTACACCGTCTATCCCGACGGCTCTGTCGAGCTGCATAGCGCCATCTCTTCAAATCGTCCCTCAGTGGTGTTGCCGCGCCTGGGCTATGCCATGAAACTGCCCAAAGAGTTGAACTCATTCTACTATTACGGCCGCGGTCCGGTCAACAACTACAACGACCGCAAGACAGGCCAGTTCATCGAACTGCACGCCGGCATCGTGGGCGAACAAGACATTATGCTGCCCAAACCACAGTCGATGGGCAACCGCGAAGAAGTGCGTTGGTGCGCACTGACCGACATGACTGGTCGTGGTGCCCTCTTCATCGCCGACAGCGTGATGAGTGCCTCTGCTCTGCCTTGGACCCAACAACAACTGGCTCAGGCCGCCCATCCCTACCAACTCCCCGAGTCTGACGCCACCGTGCTGCACCTCGACGCCAAAGTGACCGGCCTTGGTGGTGCCAGCTGCGGTCAAGGCGGCCCATTGCGCCCCGACCGCGCCTATGCCACCAACTACGATTTCGGCTTCATCATCCGTCCGCTCGCCATCGGCCGCGCCGCACTCTCCATCATTGGCCATCACGCCAAAGTGAGCCCCGCCGGCGAACAGCCCATCAGCATCTCACGCAGCCGTGCAGGCGAAGTGACGCTCAGCACACCGGCCAAAGACCGCACCCTCGTCTACAGCATCAACGGAGCCAAGAAAGGCCAAGTCTATACCGAGCCGTTCAAGTTCAGAGCCGGTGGCGAGATTGCCGTTTGGTACAAGGAAAATCCCAATATGAAAGTCACGACCAAGTATGAGCCCATCACCAGCGTGCCGCTCGAAGTCTACTATGTGTCTTCGGCCGAACCCGGTGCAGGCGAAGCCTCGTTCATCGTCGATAACGATCCCTCCACCATCTGGCACAGCGCCTACGGCGTGACACTCACCAAATATCCACACTGGATAGACTTCGACGCCGCCGAAGTGAAAACTATGAAAGGCTTCACCTACCTGCCACGCCAAGAGGGTGGAAACGGTATGGTCAAAGACTACGAAATCTATGTGAGCCTCGACGGAAAGAATTGGGGCGAACCCGTGGCCAAGGGCAGCTTTGCCCGTGGCGCCGAAGAGAAGAAAGTGCTCTTCAGCAAACCGGTCAAAGGACGCTACATCCGCTTCAGAGCCCTCAGCGAGCAAAACGGGCAAGACTTTGCCTCTGGTGCTGAGTTCACATTGATTGCCGACTAACCGCGGCTATAACCTCCTATTAAATCCCCGCCTCTCTCTTATGCGTAGGCGGGGATTTATACACTCAAGAAAGCACTTTAGACTTTTTCTCACCATTATCAAAGGCTATTAACAAAATCCTATAAAAACTTTGTTTCACCTTTAAGTCCTTAGCCCTATGAAAAAACACCTACGCTTGTTTCTCGCACTTTGTGCCTTGTGGCTGGCCTTGCCGGGAATGAGAGCCGGCAATGGTTTGGTTCTGACCTTCAACCACGACGGTACGAACATCGCGGTCAACGTGGCCGACTCGGCCGGCCAGGCCCTTGATGGTGTCACAGCCACGGCGACATGCTCAGAGGCCATTAAGGCCGTTAGCGGCAGTGTCACATCAAGCATTGTATGTCCTAATGTCAACGGCAACGCCTCGCCTACCATCAATCTCACGGTGACCGTCAGCGGCCTCACCGCGCCTGTGGTCTACAACACCATCGGGCTCGACATCCACGCGCTCAATGCCTCGGGCGCCTACCAGAGCAACAGCGACGGCAAGGCACGTCAATTCAACGTAGCCATAGCCACAGGCGCCACCGACGATGCCACCACGACTTTCGCCACCTTAAGCGACATCGACATCGCCTCGGGAGTGGGCACAACAGGTGCCGTGCACAAAGTGTGGGATGCCGCCTCGACTAGTCTCAACACGGCCGAAGGCTCACTCGTCATTAAGCTCACCATCACCAAAGGCACGAATAATCAAGGTTGCTTCTTCGGTTTGTCTTCTATCTCGCTTACCAATCAGAGCGCAAGCGGTGAGGGCGGCGAAGGCGAAGGTGAGGGAAGCGGCGACGAAACCCCTGATTTCCCCGACCCCGCGGCCTATTATCACATCAAGTGGTTCGGCAACACCGCTCTCTACATCACCGAAGAGACAGACGGCTCTCTCGACGTGCAGACCGCCGACGTGACACGCCGCCAATACTGGCAGTTTGAACCCTCAGCCACCGCCGGCCTCTACCACATCAAAAACGCCGTCACGGGTCACTACATCGGCAGCTGCAACAAGACCCCGTCATCGGCATCACGCATCGCCATCTCTGTCCAAGGCGTTCCTTATTATATAGAATGTGCGGCGAGTGGAACAGTCGCCGGCTACTATCGTCTCACCTCGTCAGACTGTGCCAACTATGCCGACGTGTCACAATCGCCCGTAGGCCTGAACAAAGACGGTGCCTCATCCAACATCATAGCCTGGAATGCCGGACTCACCAATACCGGTTCGTATTGGCAAATCACCGCTACGCCCTTCAACTATGAACTCCAGCCGTTCTCTTACAGCAGCGCCGTGGGCACACCGCAGTTCATCTACACGCTCAAAAACCGTGCCGGCAAGGCCCTCACTCAAGCCGCCGACGGCAGCCTTAGTTTTGAAACGCCGCAAATGAACGCCGAACAGACTTGGTATTTCGTGGGCCAGACCGGCTCAGGCACAGGTTTCTTGCTGGTCAACGCAGCCTCTCATCAGCCGCTGGCCGTGACGGGCGAAACAGACACCCGTTGGACCGTGTTTAGCGGCGAAGGCACCACCTACTATTTCCGTCCGTTTGCCACACGCACCGAAAGTGCCACCACGCTCACCGTGGCCGGCGACTCGCTTTTCAACATCGTCGCCGCGCGTTCTACTTATGCTCGCGCCGCTCAGATTTATAATATGCCTTGTGGCTCGGTAGGCACACTCTATGTGAAGCGTGCCGTCATCTCTGGCACAGACATCGTGAAGGGTATGACCTATCCCTTGCCCACGCTGAGCGGTTCTGACATTACCGCCACCGAGGCCTCAACGCCGGCTTCTGCCTATACCATCTACACCAAAGACAAAGCCTCTGTAGTGGCGGGCAACGACTTCACCCTCTCGCTGAAACTCTCTCAGGCCCCGGCCGAGGGCGATACCGTCTACGCCCACTTTGATTGGGACTGCGACGGCGTGTTTGAGACGCTACAGGTGCTCAATGCCACACAACAAAGCGAGCACACCGTCAGTGTGCCGGCCGATGCCAAAGTGGGCAAGACGCGTGCCCGTCTGCGCCTCACGTCATTAGGCAACGAAGACCCTGAAGGCGAAGTCTACGGCCAGATTTTGGATTTCGTGCTGCAAGTTGAGGCTGCGCAGAGCGTGAGTGCTTCGCTCTCTGTGGTGAGCAACGACTCCACTCGCGGCACAGCCACCATCGTCAGCCAGAGCGATACAGAGGCCACCGTCCAAGCCACACCGTTGGGCAACGCCACCTTTGTGTGCTGGCGTCGCGGCAATGTGGTGGTTTCGGCATCAGCCGACTACACGCTGACCTTAAGTGGTAAAACAGAACTCACGGCTGTGTTCTCGCCCAACACCACCGCCATCGTGGGCATCGGTAATGCCGGCTTGAGCGAAAGCGGCACCGCCATCGACATCCAAGGCCATGAGCGCCTCATCATCGTGAACGGCGGTAGCCCGAAGGGACAGATTGCCGTCTACGACACGGCCGGCGCCCTCAAAGCCTCAGCCACCGGTTGCTCGCTCTCTGTACGTCATCTGCCCCGCGGCACCTACGTTGTCAGATACGTCACACCCGAAAGCGGCAAAGCCTGCAAAATTTCCCTCAAATAAATCCTCTCACACCCCCAATCAGACAAAACTATGAACAACCGATTGATTTTTTGCGGATGCGGTGCCCTGGCCGCTTTGGCTGCCGGCGCACAGAACAAGCCCAATATTATATATATAATGTGTGACGACATGGGCTACGGCGACTTAGCTTGCTATGGTCAGCAATACATCTCTACGCCCAACATCGACCGTATGGCCGCCCAGGGTATGCGATTTACGCAAGCCTACGCCGGCAGCCCGGTGTCGGCCCCTTCGCGCGCCACGTTTATGACCGGCCAACACACCGGCCACACTCATGTGAGAGCCAACAAGGAGTATTGGAGCGGTTCGGTGCAATATGGCGCCAACACCGACTATGCCGTTGTGGGCCAAGAACCCTACGACCCCAACCGCATCATCATTCCCGAAATCTTCAAAGACAACGGCTACACCACCGGAATGTTTGGCAAATGGGCCGGTGGCTATGAAGGCTCGGCCTCCACGCCCGACAAGCGCGGCATCGATGAATATTACGGCTACATCTGCCAGTTCCAAGCCCACCTGTATTACCCCAACTTCCTCAACGAATACAGCCGTTCGGCAGGCGATGAAGGTGTGCGCCGCGTCATCCTTGAGCAGAACATCCAGTTCCCCATGTATGGCGACGACTACCGTAAACGCGCCCAATACTCATCAGACCTCATCCATCAGAAGGCTATGGCCTGGCTCGACAAACAAAGCGCCGACCAGCCTTTCTTAGGCATTTTCACCTACACGTTGCCTCATGCCGAACTGGTTCAGCCTGAAGACTCCATCTTGCTGGCCTACAAGGGGCATTTCTGTACGGAAAAGACTTTTGGCGGCCAACAGGCTTCGCGCTACAACCCGACCAACTACGGCCACGCCGAGTTTGCCGCAATGATCACACGCCTCGATGCTCAAGTGGGTGAGATTATGGCCAAACTTGAAGAGAAGGGATTGGCAGACAACACCGTCTTGATTTTCACCTCCGACAACGGGCCACACGAAGAAGGCGGTGCCGACCCCGACTTTTTCAATCGCGACGGTCTCTTGCAAGGCAAAAAGCGCAGCACCTACGAGGGCGGCATCCGCATTCCCTTCATTGTGCGCTGGCCTGGCAAGGTGGCTGCAGGCTCGGTCAACGACCATCAGTTGGCCTTCTACGACCTTATGCCCACCTTCTGCGACATTGCCGGCATTGAGAACTACGAAACACGCTATGCCAATCCGGAGGCCGAAAACGACAGTTTCGATGGGCTCTCATTCTATCCCACACTCACGGGAGAGGGTGAGCAGCAACAGCACGAGTTTCTCTACTGGGAGTTCTCTGAGACGAACATGATGGGCCTGAGAATGGGCAACTGGAAAATGGTGGTGCAACAAGGCAATTGCAAGCTCTTCGACCTGGCCACCGACCTGCACGAAGACAACAACGTGGCCGACCAACATCCTGAAGTGGTGGCCAAGATGAAAGCCATCCTCAAGTCGCAACACACCGACAGCAGTCTTTTCTCGGTGACCCTGCCGCAATGACAAGACCTGTCTGACAAAACCACTCCGGCCGCAGCACATACCAACGTATGCCTGCGGCCGGAGTCTTTATGTCATCCACCGATGGGGTGGTAGAGCTATCTGTTTATCTCAATACCACACTACGCCGACGGGGTGAATGCCGGTGTCATAGGTCTTGAGGTGGGTGCCGTCTGCCTTGTAGACGTAGAGCAATCCGGGCTTATCGTATTCGGCCGACGAGCGGTCTGAGCAGATATAGATGTCGCCGTTTTGCGGATTGATGTTGATGGCCTGAGGTGCCGGTGCCGTGGGCTGACCGGCGAGGAAGTTGTCAGCGGTCAAGTGACCCGTGGTGGTGTCGTAGGTTTTGAAGTCGACGAGTGTCTGATTGGTGCTCCAGTCCGTGACACTGTTGATCGCATAGAGCGTCGTGCCATTCACGGCGATAAGCGAAGCCGGTGCCAGTTCGCTGCCTGCGGTGGCGCCTGCGGGGATGGTCCAAACGGCCGAAGCGATGTCGGCATAATTACCGCGACACACCACAAACACGCGGCCATCTGCATCGGCGGCAATCGGTCCGGGGTTGACACCCACAGCAATGTCTCTCACCTTAGTGCCGGTTTGGGCATCGATTTCGGCAACACGGCAACCGTCAACATAGCCACCGCCATAGTTATAGCCGTCTGAGATGGACACATAGACCTTGCCGCCCGTGGCGCACATTTGTGCGGGATTGGGGCCTACGGCCTCGTGGGTGTCGATGGCGAGTGTGAGGGTGTCGATGCGACTCACATAGCCATCGTTGTTGCTCACGAAGACATAGCCTTCGGCCGCACAGATGGCTTCAGGCTCATTGGTCTGAATGGAGGTGACGATGCGTGCCGTGGTCTTGTCTATCACCCACACCAGATTTTCAGCATACATCGGCACATAGATGCGCGAGCCATAGGTCACGGCACCCTGTGGCGAAGAGCCCAGACTCTGTCCGTTGACAGCGGCAAAGACGCTCTGCGTATAGGCTGAGTCGCCGGTGAGTGTGAGGTGGTCGAGCGTGCCGTCCACGCCGCCGTAGTAGTTGCCTTGGTTGATGACATAAGCACCGCTCATTTGCCCCACCGGGTCGGTGGTGAAGAAGGGTCCGTCATCGTCTGAACAGGCCGTAAAAGCCAAAGCGGCTATCAGACCGATGGCCAAAAGTTTGAGTTGTTTCATAGTGTTTTTGTTGTTTATGATTGAAATGAATTGTCTATAATGGTCATGTTTGAGGGCCTTACCAGTTCACCTTCACAGACAGTTTGTAGGCTCTTCCGGGCATGGGGTAGCGCCGCACCACGGCATATTGCTTGTCGAAAGCATTGACCAAGTCGGCACGTAGGTCGATGGCTATTTTGCCCATATCAAAGCGATGATAGAGCGTCGCTCCGGCTTCGGCATATCCCGGCAGACGGGTGGTGGGCGTATGGTCGTTGGTGCTCCATCGCTCCGAGGCATAGGTGGTGTGCACACTCAGGCTCACCCACGGTGTTTCGCAGGCCAGCGATGCGGCACCGCTGTGCATAGGCGTGTAGGCAGCTTGACAGCCATAACCAATCGTGCCGGGGAGTGTGCGGTCTTCGACGGCTTGAAGGGTGTGGTTGGCTGCGACGACCAACTGCCACTGTTCGGCAGGGCGCAAACGGGCCTCAAGCGTGAGGTCCAGTCCGCGTGCCACGGTTTTGCCCACATTCATCGTGCGCCACACATAGAGATTATAGGGGATGCTGACGATGCGGTCTCTGACACGGTTGAACCAGCCGTCGGCCGTGACGACCAGCGAAGCGAGCCACGACGTGGGCCTGTCGAGACGACACACCGCGCCTATGCCCACTTGCCGCGTGAGTTCGGGTTTGAGAGTCTGACTACCCAGGTGGTAATAATAGGCTTCGGTGAAGGTGGGCACACGATAGAGTTCTTGATAGAAGGAGCGGAGCGAGACATAGGTGTGCGGCTTGTCGATGGCGGCAAAGGCCAGCGAAACCATTGGTGTGAGCCGCCGGGTGTCGGTGAGTCGGTCTGCAACGTCGGTGTTGTCGTGGTGTAAATGGGCTGCGAGCCGGCCTGTGGCCGTGAGGCGGCCGTGGGTGAAGTTGAGACTGAAGGCTTGCAGCAGGCTTGTGCGTCCCACGTGGCTGTCGGTCTGTTGATTGCTGTTCATCGTGCGGCGCGCCAGGTCTACGGCATAGGCGGCCTTGAACGGTCCGAAGGCATAGGCCACTCCGGTGGTGGCAAACCACTCGCGGCGATAGTATTGCTGCACGAGTCGGCCACCGGGATATTGCCCGTCGATGTCTTGATAGTGGCTCGAGGCCCACTCAAACTTGCCTCCCCCCATGAGTTCGAACGCCCCAAATTGCTGCCGCCACATGGTCTGTGCCAGGGCCGTCTGTTCGGCCAATCGCTCGTGGTTGTCGGCGGTGTAGAGGGTGACGATGCCGGGCAGGCGACGATGAGTGTTTTGGTAGTAGGCCTTGGCCGTGAGGCGTCCGCCGTTGAGGTGTTTCACGAAATTGGCCTCGCCGGTCCAGGCCTGCATACGGCTGCCTTGACGTTTCTCGCGATGTGTGGCCACGCCATTGAATACCGTGAAGGGATAGTCGTTGCGGCCGTAGTGGAAGTCGCCGCCAAGGCTCAAAGCCGACCCGTGGCCCATCGGTAAGGAGAGGTTAAAATAAGGCTCTGCCGTGCCGAAAGCACCGTGGGTGAGTCCCACGTGGCGATGTGTGGCCGCCGTGTCGGGACTGACAGACTGCACCACAATCTGCGCTGCCGCCAATGTGCTCACGGGCGAAAGCAGCGGTGCGTGGTCGGCCATGGCCACACCTAAACCCGAAAGGTTCTCGAGCGTGAAGCGTGAAAAATCGACCTGACCACTCCTCACGTCGGACATTGGCATCCCATCGAACGACACGGCCGTATGGGCCGCACCAAGTCCGCGCACCGAGACCGTCTTTAAGCCTCCGGCACCACCATAGTCGCGCAAGTTCACGCCCGGCAGCCGCCTCAAGGCATCGCCCACATCAGTCACTCCGCGCTGACGCAGGGCGAGGGTGTCGAGCGTGAAAGCCGGCGTGGCCGACCGCCATGACGCCACCGGACGATGGGTCACGACAATGGCCGTGCCGAGCGTATCGCTTGGCACAACATCGACCACATTGTCTGCGGTGGCATAGACCATACCAACCCAAAGACCAATGGCCGACACGACACCCCTATGCAGAGCGCAGCGTCTCATAACGTCATAAAATATTCAGTGATGATGTCCGGACCTTTCCTCGAAGGTCGATGGATGGACAATAAGGCAATCAACGGCAGGTCTTCTGACTTATCCTCGCTCTCAAGCACCTTCCCACACGCACTTCAGAACAACGTGCTTGCAGTGGCTCACATCCGGCAGATGAAGCTTGAGAGGGTAAAAGGAGGACTTACAGCAGCGGGACTGTACGCGATTTTCACGCGTTTCCCTTTTAATGGGCTGTGCCCAACCGTTATATGCCGCGAAGTTACGCATTGTCTGGCAAGGGCCAAAGATTTGTGCCGAGTTTTTTTGTGAGGGAGGGTGGGGGAGAACATCTTGGGCGTCGTGATTGGGGGCAACCAAGCAAGGCATAAGTCGGTGAAAAACGGCAAAGGGGCATGGAAAAGTTCGCGACCTTTATTAAGTGGCACAATCGCGGCCGGACAAACTCTTAATGGGCTCTTCTTTCAACACATATCCGGCCTCCAAATTTCCCCGCGCCTTTTGTCTTTTTCGCGACAGACGTTTTGCATTAACTTTGGGGTGAAGATAGAAGAGGAGGCCCATAATTGGGCCTTTTTTATTGATATTTAGCGCGTTACTGCCATAAGGACTGCACTCCCCGGCCTTATTCGCGCAACGATTGTCCTTATGGGAGGAAAAATTTCAAGCCATCTTGCGTGAATTTTGTGGTTTTTCGGCCGAAAAACCACCGTGTACGTCGCGCTGAGCAGGCATAACGAACAAAAACCAAGTTTTTTTGTCACCTCAAACGCCTTTTTTGAACATTGGGAATGCTGAATTGCCGAAGCCGATTTTGACCCGAGATTTCGCGCCATAGGGTGTTGTCATTCGCCTCACGTTGAGCGCCATCCTCACAATGGCTTGACAGCAAAAAATTTGACCTATTGGTCAACGGCGACGGACTTGTCTGATGAAACAAGGGCGCATTTTTCGTGCCGTGGGGTGATTGGCGTGATTGAAGCGTTCAGTCACAGCATTTACTTCATTTTCAACAAGTTAAAAAGGGTGTGATTGTGTGATTGGGAAAAAGGCAACAATTTGGGGGACAAGGAAAGGCGGCATAAACAACATTTTTGCCCCTCCACTCGCCTTGCCCCAGTTTGGTGATTTGTTTTGTCTCTGCTCTCATTTGCACTAACTTGCGCCTTACGACGCAAGTTAGGCTGCGGCTCGGGTAAGCAAAACAAAAAAACAAGTTTTTTATTTTGCTCACCGCTCTCATTTGCACTAACTTTCGCCTGACGGCGCAAGTTAGCCTGCGGCTCGGGTGAGCAAAACAAAAAAACAAGTTTTTTATTTTGCTCACCGCTCGCCTTGCACTAACTTTGTCCAACAATATAAACCTTATTACCCACACGCGGGCTCAACAAACATGACGCCTGCCTTAATCTAACGCTTACATCATGCTTGACGTAAAACAATGCCTCGCTGACTGTGAGGAAAAAATGGAAATGAGTGTGCTCCACCTCGAAGAGACACTCTCACACATCCGTGCCGGTAAGGCCAACGTGCACATCCTCGACGAAATCCGTGTAAACAACTACGGCGTGCCCGCACCACTCAACAACGTGGCTGCCATCACTACACCCGACGCACGTACCATCGCCATCAAACCATGGGACAAAAAAATGTTTCCCGTTATCGAGAAAGCCATCATCGATAGCAACGTGGGCATCATGCCCGAAAACAACGGCGAAGTCATCAGACTGGGCATACCCCCTCTCACCGAAGAGCGACGCCGCGACCTGACCAAACAATGCAACAAAGAGGCCGAAGAGTGTAAAGTCGCCATCCGCAATGCCCGACGCGACGGCATCGAAAAACTCAAAAAGGCTATCAAAGACGGACTGCCTGAAGACGTGGAAAAAGACGGCGAAGCCGACCTGCAGAAAATACACGATAAACAGGTGAAAAAAGTGGAAGAACTCCTTGCTGCCAAAAACAAGGAAATCATGACCGTGTAAACCGCAACGAATATGCACGGCACTGTCATTCGCAACACGGGCAACAGCTATGTGGTACGCACCGACGAGGGTAAACTGCTCGACTGTAAAGTCAAAGGCAATTTCCGCCTGCGCGGCATACGTTCCACAAGCCCCGTTGCCGTGGGCGATGGCGTCACACTCAAACCCGCCGACGACAACACCACGGCCTACATCACCGAGATAGACGAGCGACGCAACTATATCGTGCGCAAAGCGTCTAATCTTTCCAAACAAAGCCACATCCTTGCCGCCAACATCGACTTGGCTCTGCTCGTCGTCACCGTGGCAAGACCCGAAACCACCACCACCTTTATCGACCGATTTCTGGCCTCGGCAGAGGCCTATCGCGTGCCAACGGTGTTGGTGTTTAACAAAACCGACGAGCTCAACGACGACGAGCGCGCTCAGGCTGACTATCTGCAAGCCATCTACGGCGAAATCGGCTACGACTGCATCGCCATCAGTGCGCTCACCGGACAAGGCACAGACCGCCTGACCGAGATGATGGCCGGAAAAATCTGCTTGCTGGCCGGACACTCAGGCGTGGGTAAGTCTACACTCCTCAACCGACTCATTCCCACCGCACACGCCCGCACGGCCGAAGTCTCTGAAGCACACGGCACAGGTATGCACACCACCACCTTCAGCGAACTCTATGACCTGCCCGGCCAAGACGGCGGAGCGGTCATCGACATTCCGGGCATCAAAGGCTTCGGCACCTTCAACATAGAGCCCGACGAGGTGGCACATTTCTTTCGCGACATCTTCAAAATTTCAGACGGTTGCCGCTTCAACAACTGCACCCACACACCCGAACCAGGATGCGCCGTGCTCGAAGCGCTCGAACAACACCGGCTGGCGCCCTCACGCTATGCCTCCTATTTGTCTATGCGCGACGATAAAGACGAAGCCAAATATCGACCGGCCTTCTGACCACTCCTTATTTATATATAAAGCACAACTTATGTCTATCACGCTCATCATCATCTTGCTCGTCGTCGTGGCATTGATGCTCTTTGCCATCGAAGGCTTGCTCTTTCCCGGTTACGGCATAGCCGGTATTACGGCAGCCGCCTGTGTGCTTGTGGCTGATGTGTTGGTCTATACCCAATGGGGAACGACAGCCGCCATTTTGAGCGTCCTGGTGTCGACGGCCGTTGTCATCGGTTTTTTCTGGTGGTTTGCCCACTCCAAAGCCCTGGACCGCATGGCCCTGAACGCCACCATCGACTCCACGGCCCCCACAGCCGCACAACGCTCTGTCACGGTGGGCGATGAAGGTGTGGCCCTCACCCGTCTGGCCCTCATCGGCCGCGCCGAAATCAACGGCAAAATCGTCGAGGTGAAATCTGAAAGCGGTTTCCTCGACGAGGGCACACCCATCGTGGTTTCGGCCATAGACGAAGCCGCCATCATGGTGAAACAAAACATCATCAAAGCATAACACAAATCCATATTCACTGCAATGAAAACTAAACTATTCACACTCTGTCTGGCCGCCATTATGGCCCTCGGCCTTCAAGCTCAGACCTACACCATCACGGGCAAAGCACCCAAAGGCGAAAAACAAATATTCGTCACCCACTACACAACACGACAACGCGACACCATCAACGTGGCCCAAAACGGCAGCTTCAAACTCACACTCGACGCGGCCAAAGACCAAATCGTCGCCTTCTTAACAGAAAATTCGATGGACCTTTACGCCGTGGTCGACAACAATCTCACGGTCGATCTCGTCAACATGAAGGTGAGCGGCTCTGAAGAGAACACCCTGCTCTCAAACTACCAGTCTACCTATTCTGCCGAAAGCAAAGAGTTGGAGCGTATTGCCATAGAGATTAAGCCTTACATCAAGGATGAAAAACAAATCCCGGACTCCATAATGGCCGAATTGCGCAAGGCGAGGGAGGCTTATGGCAACAAAGTGGCCGAAGTGGCCCGCAAGGTGAGCAAAGAGCACACAGACAAACTCTTTCCGGCAGCCTTTTTGAAAATGGCGCAATATGACCTTGAAAAAGACGAACTGATTGCCATTGCCAAAAGCGGGGCTAAATTTATGGAAGCCGATATGATGAAAGGCTTGAAAAAAAACGCACAAGCCTGGGAGCGTCAAAGCATTGGCCAAAGTGTGACCGACCTCGTTATGCCCGACACCACCGGCGTGGAGCGCCACCTCACCGACTTTGTGGGACACGGCCAATATGTGCTGGTGGACTTCTGGGCCTCTTGGTGCGGTCCGTGCCGTCAAGAGATGCCCAACGTCAAAGCCGCTTATGCCAAATATCACGACAAGGGTTTCGACATCGTGGGCGTGTCGTTCGACAACAAACGCGAGGCTTGGGTCAACGCCATCAAGAAACTCGAACTCCCCTGGCACCACATCTCCGACCTCAAAGGCTGGAAATGTGCCGCATCTGAAGTCTATGGCATCAACTCCATACCAGCCACCATCCTCTTCAACCCCGAGGGCAAAGTGATTGCCACCGACCTGCGCGGCGAAGCATTGGACAAGAAATTGGAAGAAATCTTCAAATAACACCCTCTACCAACCTAAATAGAGCATAAATATGCGTGAAAGGCAGCCACTCGGGCCGGCTTTCGCGCCTTTTTGTGTGCCAAACTTTGCCTCTCGGCAGATTTGCTGTATTTTTGCACACACTTACGGTCGCCCTTGTAGTTCAATGGATAGAACAACTCCCTCCTAAGGAGTAGATATGAGTTCGATTCTCATCGGGGGTACAAAAAACACCAAACGCTTTTTAATTCACCTACCAACAAGTCGCCATACCACTTCTACATCAGACTTGTTTCCCATCTTCTTTCTAAACGACCACATCTCGTATGAAAAAATCGTTTGCCCTTATGGCGCTTTGTCTGCTGTTTGTCTTGTCGGCTACGGCACAAGTCAAATTCACCGTAGATTACAAGCGCGTTTCACCCACTGAGCTCCACATCGTCTTCAAAGGCAAGGCCGACAAAGGCTGGCACGTCTACTCGGCTCAGGTGCCGGCCGACGGACCCAACCCGACGGCGTTCGTCGTGGACAAAATCAGTGGAGCCAAACTCAAAGGCGGCCTCGTAGAAGGAGCCGGCAAGAAGACCGAATATGACGATATGTTCATGATGAACGTGGGCTATTTTGAAGGCAATATGACTTTCACCCAAAAGGTGGAAATCACTGAGAAGAACTTTGCCATTGAAGGTTATCTCGACTATCAAGCCTGCGGCGAAGGGCAATGTATCGTGGACAAGGCCGAATGTAAACAATCAGGCACAGACGGCCCGACGGCCACGACACCTGAAAAGGTGGCACCGGCAGAGCCAACCGCTGCAGTTCCGACCGTATCAGCACCCACCACGACAGAGGACGGCACCATGACTGCCGCCCTCGATTCAGTTTTGGCCGAAACCTCACCAGAGGCCCCCATAGCCACAGCCACCACGGCCGACAGCAATCTGATAAAAGCTTGGTGGTCGCCCTCGATTGGCAATCTCAAGGCCCTTGGCGGCGATGAAGCTGCCGTGGCCGACTTGGCGTTTTGGTATATCTTCATCTTAGGTTTCTTGGGCGGTCTCGTGGCCCTTTGCACCCCCTGTGTATGGCCCATCATCCCCATGACAGTGAGCTTCTTCCTCAAACGCACAAAAGACCGCAAGAAAGCCATTCGCGACGCCGTGCTCTATGGTTGCTCCATCGTGGTGATTTATGTGGCCTTAGGACTCATCGTCACTTCAATTTTCGGTGCCAGTGCGCTCAACGACCTCTCTACCAACGCCATTTTCAACATCTTCTTTTTCTTGATGCTCTTGGTGTTTGCCGCCAGCTTCTTTGGCGGATTTGAAATCACCCTGCCGTCGTCGTGGGGCAATGCCGTAGACAGCAAAGCCGACAAGACAACCGGCCTCTTGAGCATTTTCCTCATGGCCTTCACCCTCTCTTTGGTGAGCTTTTCTTGCACGGGTCCGGTCATTGGTTTCCTGCTTGTCGAAGCCAGCACATCGGGTGGCAGCATCTTGGCACCTGCCGTGGGAATGCTGGGCTTTGCCTTGGCTTTGGCTTTGCCTTTCACCCTCTTCGCCCTCTTCCCTTCATGGCTCAAGAGCGCACCCAAGAGCGGTGGCTGGCTCAATGTGGTGAAGGTGGTTTTGGGTTTCCTCGAATTGGCTTTTGCACTCAAATTTCTCTCAGTGGCCGACTTGGCCTATGGCTGGCATCTGCTCGACCGCGAAACCTTCCTCGCGCTTTGGATTGTCATTTTTGCCTTGTTGGGCTTTTATCTGTTGGGCAAAATCAAGTTTCCCCACGACGACGACAATACCAAAGTGAGTGTGCCGCGTTTTTTTATGGCGCTCTGCTCATTGGCTTTTGCCGTGTATATGGTGCCCGGACTTTGGGGCGCTCCGCTCAAGGCCGTCAGTGCCTTCGCGCCACCCATGAAGACCCAAGACTTCAATCTTGACCCGGTGAAGGTTGAAGCCCACTTCACCGACTACGATGCCGGTATGGCCTATGCCCGCCAGACGGGCCGCCCGGTGATTGTAGACTTCACCGGCCACGGTTGCGTCAACTGCCGCCAGATGGAGATGGCAGTGTGGTACGACCCTGCCGTGCGCGACCTGCTGATGAAAGACTACGTGCTCATTTCGCTTTATGTCGACGATAAGACGCGTCTGCCCGAGCCCATTGTGGTAAATGTGGACGGCAAAGAAGAGAAGCTCCGCACCATAGGCGACAAATGGAGCTATCTGCAGCGTATGAAGTTCGGCGCCAATGCCCAACCTTTCTACGTTATTCTCAATCACGACGGACAACCGCTCATGCCGGCCTACACTTTCGACACCAGCGTATCAAAATTCATTGATTTCCTTAAAGAAGGCAAGAGCAAACTGATGGCCCAATAAAGAAGTCATCGGACTTCATCCCTAAAAAACGTCCCCGAGCGAGTTTTTTCAACTCATTCGGGGACGCATTATTTTGAAATATATCAATTGAAACGTGAGGCAGGAATGTCATGGGCGGCAGAATAAGAAGGTGCCGACTCAGAGTTGACCGCTCTCCACCATTCTCACCACGCGCTCAATATAGCGATCTTCGCCCTTAGGGTCGTAGCGTTTGGTGAGGCTGTTGCCAAAACAGAAAGCGATGGCTTGATACATATTGGCTTTGAAGGCACCAATAAACGCCTGAGCAATATCATAACCCGTCTGCCCACATTCACGGTCGATGAGTTTCACCAACAACCGCCCCTGCGAACGGGTGAGTTTCTTGAGCGTGGGCGTATATTGTTTTTTGAGCCCTTCCTCGACGCGTTTCAGATGTTCGGCCCGCTCTTTTTTTGTGGGCAAAGTCTGGATAAAATCATAAGTTTCAATGACGGTGTAGCGTGCCAGTTTAGCCAAGGGCAAAAGACGTTTGACATTGGCCACGAGACGATTGTAGCGGTCGCGTTCTTTCTGGTTTTTGAAATTGAGCGGCGGATATTTATAGAAGGTGGGCAAGACAATGTGTGCCACGCTGTCGCCGCCATAAAAGGCACGCGCGTGCATCACCTTGATTTCAAGGTTGATGGCCGGCGGCTCATCGCTGTCGGGCACGTCGTCTACGTCGGGCACCGTTTGGGCCGATAGCGTCAGTGAGGCCACTAAAGCCATCAACAGCAAAATGTATTTAGTCAGTGATTGGCACATAGTCTGAACGCGAAATTAGCAAGAAAAACAATAGCCACACGTTATTTATCCTTAAACACGCCAATTCCCCCATATGTTTTGATGTATTTTTTAACGAAATAAGCCTACATTTGCCATTAGAAGCATCCATGCAACCTCTTGTGGCACATGTATGGACATTGTTTTTCAACAAAAAAGACACACTATGGGACGACAGAAAAAAACAGAAAGCGGACGGATGAAAAAGCAGGCAATTGTCGACCTCTTGCTCGACACCTTCAATGCTCACCCCGACGAGAGCTTCAACGTCAAGAAAATATTTCAGTTGGTCGACGCCAAAAATCACCCGACCAAGATGCTGGTGATGGATGCGCTCGAAGACTTGGTGCTCGACGATTATGTCAACACCGACGGCCACGGCAACTATACCGCCGCCGTGCGGTCTAACGTGATGGAAGGCACATTCCGCCGCAAACGCAATGGTCACAACTCTTTCGAACCCGACGACGGCGGCAAGAGCATCCTCGTGTGTGAACGCAACTCTATGCACGCCCTCGATGGCGACCGTGTCAGAGTGTCGATGATGGCCCGGCGGTCCGGCCATACGCGAGAAGCAGAAGTAACCGAAATCATCCAGCGTGCCAACGACACCTTCGTGGGACAGTTGCAGGTGGAGAAAGGTTTTGGTTTCCTCGTCACCGAAGGGCGCTCACTGGCCAACGACATTTTCATTCCCAAAGACAAACTCGGCGGCGGCAAGACAGGCGACAAAGCCGTGGTCAAAATCATCGAGTGGCCCACCGACACCAAGAGTCCCATAGGCAAAGTGGTGGATATCCTCGGCCGGCAAGGCGAAAACAACGCCGAAATGCACGCCATCTTGGCCCAATACGGCTTGCCCTATCGCTATCCGGCCAACGTGGAGAAGGCTGCCGAAAAGCTCCAACCCGACATTACCCCCGAAGAGATAGCCCGCCGTGAAGACTTCCGCGGCGTCACCACCTTTACCATCGACCCCAAAGACGCCAAAGATTTCGACGACGCGCTCTCCATCCGCCGTGCTGAAGGCCAAAACTGGGAGGTGGGTGTGCACATTGCCGACGTGTCTCACTATGTCAAAGAGGGCGACATCATCGACCGCGAAGCCCAAAAGCGCGCCACAAGCGTCTATCTCGTCGACCGCACTATTCCCATGCTGCCCGAGCGACTCTGCAACTACATTTGTTCGCTCCGTCCCGACGAAGACAAACTGGCGTATTCGGTCATTTTTGTGCTCGACGACCAAGCTCACATCGTACGCTGGCATCTGGCCCACACCGTGATACGCTCCAACCGCCGCTTCGCCTATGAAGAGGTGCAGGCCATGCTCGAACGCAACCGCCAAGCCTCTCCCGAAGACCTCACAGCTCCCGGCGACCACCCCGAACCACTGCCTGAGGGCGCACCCCTCGAGGGAGAATATGCCGAAGAGATTGTCACGCTCAACCGTTTGGCCAAACTCTTGCGTGCCGCTCGGTTTAAGAACGGCGCCATAGGCTTCGACCGTGCCGAGGTGAGATTTGAAATAGATGACAAAGGCCATCCCGTTTCCACATACGTCAAAGTGGCCAAAGACGCCAACAAACTCGTCGAAGAGTTTATGCTCTTGGCCAACCGCACCGTGGCCGAAAGCATAGGGCGTGTGGGCAAAGGCAAAAAGCCCAAAGTGTTCCCCTATCGCATTCACGACGTGCCCGACCCCGAGAAACTTGAAAAACTCCGTGCCTTCATCACCAAGTTTGGTTATCGTCTGCGCACCGAAGGTTCCAAGACCGACATCTCCAAAAGTCTCAACGCCCTGCTCCAAGAGGCCAAAGGCAAGAAAGAAGAAAACGCCGTTGAAATGGTGGCCCTTCGCGCCATGATGAAAGCCCGCTACAGCATACACAACATTGGACACTACGGCTTGATGTTTACCTACTACACCCACTTCACCTCGCCTATCCGCCGCTATCCCGACACGATGGTCCACCGTCTGCTCACACGCTATGCCGAAGGTGGACGTTCGGTCAATGCCGCCAAATATGAGGAATTGTGCGAACATTCATCGGATATGGAACAGATAGCCGCCACAGCCGAACGTGCCAGCATCAAATACAAGCAAGTGGAGTTTATGGCCGACCGCCTCGGTGAGGAATTCACCGGCACCATTTCGGGTGTCACCGAGTTTGGTCTGTATGTGGAGGTGGACGAAAACAAATGCGAAGGTATGATACCGATGCGCACTTTGCTCGACGACTATTATGAGTTTGACGAGCGCAACTATTGCCTCATCGGCCGCCGAACCCACCACCGCTATAATCTTGGCGACAAGGTGAAAATCCGTGTGGAACGCGCTAATCTGGAGCGCCGACAGCTTGATTTCTCCATCATTTCAGACGTCAAAACCCCTGCCGCCCCACAGCCTTCCCTGCCGAAAAAGGGGGCCAAATCTGCCGGCCGCAAAGGCAAAGCCAAACAGGCTCCAAAAGGCCGTCGACGCTGAGACAAAGTTATTCGGTTCAAGGCGGTGTGTCATAATAGCCAATCTGCTGCGTTGCTATCGGATTTGGGATTTTGACACACCCTCTTTGATGCCGATAAACACACTTCAAGCCGTCTTCATCTCATCGCGAAACTCTGCTTTGTCACGCCTCAAAGCCCAAACATTTTCCGTTTTACGACAAAAACCGCTCAAAACATTTTCCGTTTTACGACAAAAACCTCCAAAAACATTTTCCATTTTACGACATATTGATTAATTTTGTAGTATAAATCAATTAGTTAGTTATGTCGGACAAAATGTTTAAGCGAAAAATCTACGAAAAGATGCTTCGCTGGAAGAAAGAGAGCAATGGAAAAACGGCACTTTTAATCAAAGGCGCTCGTCGAATAGGCAAATCGACCATTGCTGAAACGTTTGCTCAAAACGAGTATGAAACGTCCATCATCATAGATTTTTCAATAGCCGACAAGGCTGTTAAGGAATTGTTTGAACACATCTCAGACTTAGACTACTTATTTCTGCGACTTCAATCGCTCTATAACGTTTCATTATATGAACGTAAATCGGTCATTATTTTTGACGAAGTTCAGCTGTTCCCACCTGCTAGACAGGCGATAAAACATTTGGTCAAGGACCGCCGTTATGACTACATTGAGACAGGTTCGCTTCTTTCCATTAAAAAGAATGTGAAAGACATCATCATACCCAGCGAAGAAACGAGAATTGCGATGTATCCGCTCGATTTTGAAGAGTTTTTGTGGGCCATAGGCAAAGGTCAGACCTTCGACCTGATAAAATATTCTTTTGATAATTTCAAACAGGTGGGTGACGCTATCAACCGCGATCTGATGCGGCTGTTCCGACTCTATATGCTTGTAGGCGGTATGCCACAGGCGGTCAATACATACCTTGAAACGAACGATTTCTCTGAAATTGATGCCGTTAAACGGAGGATACTCGAACTATACATTGATGATTTCCGGAAAATAGATCCGACGGGACGTGCCTCACGCCTATTTATGTCTATTCCGGCAGAACTCTCACGCAATACGTCACGCTATAAGGTGGGGAGCGTCATTGAAAAAGCCACCGCTTCGAGGCTTAGTGCCTTGTTTATGGATATGTCTGATTCAATGACGGTGAACTTTGCCTATCATGCCAATGATCCGGGTGTAGGATTTTCGCTTCATGCCGACTATGATTACTTCAAACTGTTTCTGGCCGATACTGGACTATTTGTCACATTGGCATTTATGGACAGCGACTATACAGATAATGTCATCTATCGAAAATTGCTCTCCGACAAACTCAGTACCGATTTGGGTTATGTGTATGAGAATGCCATCGCCCAAATGCTAAAGAGTGCGGGCAACGAACTTTTTTATTATACCTTCAAGGAAGAAGGCGAAAGAGATGATACAAACAGTAAAACCATACGCCATTATGAAATAGACTTTTTGCTTTCACGAGGAAGCAAGATTTGTCCGATTGAAGTCAAGTCTTCAGGTTACAACTCACACAAATCACTCGACAAATTTCAAGAAAAATTTTCTGCAAGAATTATAAACCGATATCTACTCTATACCAAAGACCTGCGTAAAGACCAAGACTTGATGTGTCTACCTGTGTATATGGCGCAACTGTTGTAATAGTTCACTTCTCAAAAGCTGTCCCTCTTCGGCAAGCCGAACGATATATCCAATCCAAAGCCGCCAACTTCAAAAAAATGGCACAACTATTAAAAATTATCGGCTAATAGGCGTGGTATAATCAAGCAATGTTTGTACATTTGTGGTTCAAAGCAACTTTTTGTTTTAAAACTCAAATCTTAAACATACCATGACGTTAATCAAATCAATTTCAGGTTTCCGTGGTACCATTGGCGGTAAGCCCGGAGACACGCTCAACCCCATTGACATCGCCAAGTCTGTATCAGCTTATGCCAGCCTGCGCGAACGCGTAGTAGGGCCTTATCGCCGCAAAATCGTTGTAGGCCGCGACGCCCGTATCTCAGGCGAAATGGTTTCACACGTGGTTTGTGGAACGCTCATCGGTATGGGATTTGACGTGCTCAACATCGGTTTGGCCTCTACGCCCACCACTGAACTTGCCGTGACAATGGAGCGTGCCTGTGGTGGTATCATCATCACTGCCAGCCACAACCCCCGTCAGTGGAATGCCTTGAAGTTCCTCAACGAAAAAGGTGAGTTCCTTCCGCCCGAAGAAGCCTCTGAAGTAGTGCGCTTGGCCCACAACTGCAACTTCTCTTTTGCCGACGTTGACCACCTCGGTTGCTACACCAAAAACTTCTATTTCGACCAACGCCATATCGACCTCGTCAAATTTCTTGAACTTGTCGACGTTGAGGCCATTCGTCAGGCCAACTTCCGCGTGGCCATTGACACGGTCAACTCTGTGGGTGGTATCATCCTGCCTAAGTTGCTCGGCCAGCTTGGCGTAACCCAGGTGACAGGCCTCAACACTGAGCCCACAGGCGACTTTGCCCACAATCCCGAACCGCTCAAAGAACATCTCTCCGATATCCGCAACCTCATGCGCAAAGGCCACCACGACATTGCTTTCGTGGTCGACCCCGATGTAGACCGCTTGGCTATGGTCTGCGAAGACGGCTCAATGTTTGGCGAAGAATACACTCTCGTGGCTGTGTCAGACTATGTCCTCCAGCACACGCCCGGCAATACCGTTTCTAACCTCTCTTCAACCCGTGCATTGCGCGACGTGACAGAGAAATATGGTTGCACCTACACGCCGGCAGCAGTGGGCGAAGTGAACGTGGTGACCAAGATGAAAGAGACCGGTGCCGTCATCGGTGGTGAAGGTAATGGTGGTGTCATCTATCCCGCCGCACACTACGGCCGTGACGCTCTTGTGGGCATCGCCCTCATCTTGACCTATCTGGCCAAGACCAAGATGAAAGCCACTGAGCTCCGCGACTCCTTCCCCAAATATTTCATTGCCAAAAACCGCATCGACCTCGACCCGACTACCGATATCTTTGCCATTCTCAAGAAAGTCAAAGAGCTTTACAAGGACGAGAAAGTCACCGACATCGACGGCGTCAAAATCGACTTCCCCGACAAGTGGGTACACCTCCGCAAGTCAAACACCGAGCCGATTATCCGCGTTTATTCAGAAGCCTCTACCATCGAGGAGGCCGACGCTCTCGGCAAACAGATTATGGACGTGGTTTATTCAATGACCAACAAGCCTGAAGAATAAACACACCGCCCCAATACGTCATTAAAAATGGGGGCCGGCATTAAACCGGTCTCCATTTTTTGATTAAAACGCTCCACTACGCAGAATAAAAAACAACTGTTACTACTTGTGCCCGGCTTGCTACCGGCTGCTTTGGCCGCACAAGGCCGCTACAACGTGGTATATATCATGACCGACGACCACACGGCGCAGATGATGAGTTGCTACGATAATCGCTTCGTGTCGACACCCAATCTCGACCGCATCGCCGCCGACGGCGTGAAGTTTGTCAACAGCTATGTGGCCAACTCACTCTCCGGACCGAGCCGAGCTTGTATGATTACGGGAAAACATTCACACAAAAACGGCTTCACCAACAACGAGCACGGCATCTTTGATGGTTCGCAACAGACCATGCCCAAGCTGATGCGCGCCGCCGGATACGAAACGGCACTTATTGGCAAATGGCACCTCGTGAGCACACCGACGGGATTTGACTATTTCGACATCGTGCCGGGCCAAGGTGACTACTACAACCCCGATTTCATCAAAATGGACGGCTCGACGGTGACAGAAAAGGGTTATGTCACCAACCTCATCACCGACAAAGCCATTGACTGGATGGCAAACAAACGCGACAAGTCCAAACCGTTCATTCTTTTCATCCACCACAAAGCCTGCCACCGCCCTTGGCTGCCCGAGATGAAATATATCAGAGCGTATGAAGACCAAACCTTTGCCCTGCCGGCCACACTCTACGACGACTACGAAGGCCGTGAGGCGGCTGCGGCGCAAGAGATGGAGATTGGCAACAACCAACACATGGACATTGTCTATGACAACAAAATGTATCGACCGGGTGCCAATACGCGTCTGACCGACTTGTATCTCTCCATGCTGAGCCGTATGGACAGCAAAGACCGCGCCGATTACGACTATTTCTACGACTCCATTGCCAATCGTTTTTATGCCCAAAATCTCACGGGCAAGGCGCTCACTGAGTTTAAATACCAACGCTATATGCGCGACTATGCCAAGGTGCTCAAGTCGCTCGACGACAACGTGGGCCGCACACTCGACTATTTGCGCGATGCGGGTTTGCTTGACTCCACTCTCGTGGTCTACACCTCCGACCAGGGTTTCTATATGGGCGAGCACGGCTGGTTTGACAAGCGTTTCATGTATGAAGAGTCATTTGCCACGCCTCTCGTTATGCGTCTGCCCAATGGTCTTTCGGCCCGTGGCGACATCAAAGAGATGGTGCAAAACATTGACTATGCGCCCACCTTCCTCGACATCGCCGGCGCCAAAATACCCGACGACATTCAAGGTGAGTCGCTGCTGCCCCTGCTCAAGGGCAAACATCCCGCAGATTGGCGCAAAAGCCTCTATTACCACTACTACGAATATCCGGCCGAGCACAGCGTGAAGCGTCACTATGGCGTGAGCACCGCCGACGGTTGGAAACTCATCCACTTCTATCAAGACATCAACACTTGGGAACTCTACAATCTTAACGAAGACCCGCAAGAGCTCCATAATCTCTATGGCCAACCGGGCACGGAGAAGGTGACCAAAAGATTGATGAAAGAACTCGTCAAACTGCAAAAGCAATACGACGACCAAGACGCACTCAAACTCAATAACCAAAAGTAACAGCTAAACGTCATGATGCAAATAGGCGACAAAGTTCCCGACGTATTGGGCATCGATCAAGACGGCCATGAAGTCAGACTCTCAGACTATGCCGGCCGGGGCCTTATCCTTTATTTCTATCCCAAAGACAACACCTCGGGTTGTACGGCCGAAGCCTGCAGCCTGAGAGACCACTATGCCACACTGCTCGACAAAGGGCTCGACGTGGTGGGGGTGAGCGTAGACAGCGCCAAATCACACCAAAATTTCATTGCCAAACACACACTGCCCTTCCGCCTCATCGCCGACACCGACAAACAACTCGTCGAGGCCTTTGGCGTATGGGCCGAAAAAAGTATGTATGGCCGCAAATATATGGGCACTCTGCGCACCACCTTCATCATTAGCCCCGAAGGCGTCATCACCCACATCATAGGTCCTAAGCAGATTAAAACCAAAACACACGGCGAGCAACTGCTGGCCTTAACTGAACAAGCATAACTATTATCATTCATCCCACACATTTATGGCAAAAAAAGAAGACGAACAAAAGCCTATGGTGTCAGAGAAGCTAAAAGCGCTTCAAGCAGCCATGGCTAAGATAGAAAAAGACTTTGGCAAAGGCTCTGTGATGAAACTCGGCGATGAGAAAATCGAGAACGTTGAGGTCATCCCCACCGGAAGCCTTGCGCTCGACGCCGCTCTCGGCGTGGGCGGATATCCCAAAGGCCGCATCATCGAGATTTTTGGTCCAGAAAGTTCCGGTAAGACCACCTTGGCCATTCACGCCATTGCCCAAGCTCAAAAAAACGGCGGCATAGCTGCCTTTATCGATGCCGAACACGCCTTCGACCGCTTCTATGCGGCCAAACTGGGCGTCGACATCGACCAACTGCTCATCTCTCAGCCCGACAATGGTGAACAGGCGCTCGAAATTGCCGACCAGCTCATCAGTAGTGCGGCCATCGACATCATCGTGGTGGACTCTGTGGCGGCTCTCACGCCCAAAGCCGAAATCGAAGGCGACATGGGCGACAACAAAGTGGGCCTGCAGGCTCGCCTGATGAGCCAGGCACTGCGCAAACTCACCTCGACCATCAGCAAGACCAACACCACCTGCATCTTCATCAACCAGTTGCGCGAGAAGATTGGCGTGATGTTTGGCAACCCTGAGACCACCACGGGCGGTAATGCGCTGAAATTCTATTCGAGCGTCCGCCTCGACATCCGCCGCGTCACCACGCTTAAAGACGGCGACACGCCCATCGGCAACCAAGTGCGCGTCAAAGTGGTGAAAAACAAGGTAGCTCCTCCTTTCCGCAAGGCAGAGTTTGAAATCACCTTCGGCGGCGGCATTTCTCGCCTTGGCGAAATTGTAGACCTCGGCACCGAACTGGGCATCATCAAGAAGAGCGGTTCGTGGTTCAGCTATGGTGAAGCCAAGATTGGTCAAGGCCGCGACGCCGTGAAACGTCTCTTGGCCGACAATCCCGAACTTTGCGACGAGATTGAAGCTAAAATACGCGAAGCCCTCTCTACGTCGGCCAAAGACTAACATCTGTCTCTTATGAAACACACAAAATTCTTGCTTCCATTGGCTTTTGCAGCCGTCGCCATGTGGTTTGTCTCTTGTGGAAATAAGGTTAAAGACGACTATATCGCCATTATCCAAGAGAGCACCGAAGACGTCAAGAAGGCCACGTCTTTTGACGAACTCGAAAAGGCCAGTGCCCGCTTCACCACGCGATTGAGCGAATTTGAGCGCAATCACCAAGAAGAGCTCAAAGCTTTGGTCGAAGACGCCGATGCTTTAAAAGAAATCCAAGCGGCCACTCAAGAATATGCCATGACGGCATTTCAGAAAAATGCCGAATTAGGCGAGTAAGCAAGGTCGTCATAGAGAAAACCCGGGTCATTTTTTTGAATGGCCCGGGTTGTTTTTTGGGGCTTTGCAAGGCCTGAAAGGGCGCAACATAATAGCCCAGGTCGTCAGGCCTGGGTAGTGGATTATCCTCTAATCTCCGGCCTGCTAAGGTCGGCACATTATAGGAATAAATTATTGAAATAACACATTGATACTTATACACTTGATGTGCCGACCTTACAGGCCGGAGCTATAGCGTACATCGTAACCCAGGCCTAACGACCTGGGCTGATATGTTACGCCCTTTCAGGGCTTG
>JAHAWW010000238.1 GCA_018383375.1 Prevotellamassilia sp.
TAATCGCTGCGTAACTTTGAGGTGAGAAGAGAAAAGGATGGCCGCAAATCGGTGCAATAATCTGTATTTTAATCGTTTATCGGGATAGGGATAGGAAAAGCTACCCTTATTCCGGTTATTTTTCTCCCTATTCCACGAAAAGAAATCCTTAGGTTGCGATATGTTTGGCGGCATTTTCGGCTTAGTGTCATAGCTTTTTGCGCATTAAAAACTATTTCCGTCTTTTTTTAGCCGGTTTTTGTCACGAAAGCTCGGCTTTTAAAACAGTTCGCAAGGCGCTTGTTAGGCGCCAAAATCTCTAAGGGCAACCCCCAAAAATTCAGTCCTGTTTTCCTCCTTTGACCTTCACTCTAAAAAGAAACATACGCCCACACGATTTATCAATAAAAAGCACTAAATTTGCAACGATATAATCGATAGACCTTATCAAGCTTATTTAAAAAAATACGAACCACATCGGCTCACACCATTCTGCGCAAAGCCGGAATAAAGCATCGGCGAGACAGACAGGTAAAAGCGGAGAAGAGCCCGAGTTTGCTCTTGTGTCACAATGAATAAGATGGAAAACAACGCACCACAGATAGTTGAGAAAGACAATATGCAGTTCAGCGTCATCTTTCGTATGTGCCTCGGCATATTGCGCGCCAATTGGTATTGGTTTGTCATCTCCGTTGTCATAGCTCTTGTGCTCGGACATCTCTATTATGCCCGTCAGCCCCGTGTGTATTCCCGTCAAGCCGTGATGCTCATTGAGGATGCCAGCGGCACAGGCGGTGGCTATAGTGGTGCGCGCAAGAGTCGCAGCGGCATGAACACCCTGCTCGAGCTCAACGGTATCAATGTGGGCGACAACCTCAAAAACGAAATCTTCATCCTCTCGTCAAAACGCCTTATGGCGCGCGTGGTAGACAGTCTTTCGCTCGACGTGGACTATACCACCACCGAGTCTCTCCACTCCATCACGCTCTATCTCAACCGCCCCTTTGAGGTGGAATTTGAAGAGAAGGCAAAGACGCCTTCGGCTTTCAAAGTCAACGTGCAGGCCGACGGCCGAGGCGGTTATAAATACGTGCTCTCAGACTTCCAAGTGGTCACCGACGGCGAACAGTCCAAGACCACCCTCACCGTTGCCGACGGTCAGCGCGTCAACACCCCCTCGGGATGGCTCACCATTCGCGGCAACAAAAAGCAGCTGGCCAAGGTCAAAGCTGACAACCCCATCTCCGTTACCCACTATCCCATCAAGACGGCAGCCGCCATTTGGAGTGCCCGCATAGCCGTATCGGAAATGGACAAAGAGAGTTCGCTCATCGTCTTGGGATGTAGCGACACCGACCCCCGACGAGCCGAAGACGTGCTCAACGAAGTCTTCACGGCTTATAAACAAGACGTGGTCGACAACAAAAACCGCGTGGCCAACAACACCGCTCGCTTCATCGACGAGCGTCTCGAGCTCATCGGCCAAGACCTCAGCGGAGTGGAAGAGCAGTTGGCACAATTCAAAAGCAGCAATCAGCTCATAGACTTCTCGCAAAACGCGCAGACCTTCATCTCCGAAACGGCAGCGGCACGCAAACAGTCTATCGAACTCGAAACACAACTCTCTGTGGCCCGCTATCTCGTGGGCTTCCTCACCGACCGCTCCAATACCCGCGAAACCATTCCCGTTTTGGCTCTTGAGTCGGCTTCGTTCACCCCGCTCATCACCGAATACAACCGTATGCTCGTGGAGCGTGGCGGACTGGTCGAAAACTCCAGCGAGACTGCACCGGCTGTGCGCGAACTCGACCGCCAACTTGCCTCGCAAAAACAAGCCATACTCTCGTCGCTCTCAAGCTATGTGAACTCGGTTGAACTCGAGCTGCAGCGTGCCAAAAACACCGAGGCTTCGCTCTACGGCAAAATGGGCGCCGTGCCCGAAAAAGAGAAACAAGGGCTCGACATACAGCGACAGCAAGAACTCAAATCGGCCCTCTACACCTATTTGCTTAACAAACGCGAAGAGGTGGCCCTGCAAATGGCCATCAGCGAAGCCAACGTGCGGCTTGTCGAAGAGCCCCTCGGCCCCAAGACGCCCGTCAAGCCTCGCCGCATGATTATCTTGGCCGTCAGCCTGCTGCTCGGTCTGCTCGTGCCCTCGGCAATCTTCTGGTTGCGCCACAAACTGAATGTCGCCATCACCGGACGCAAAGATGTGGAAGACGCCACCACCATACCTGTTGTCGGCGAAATTCCCCATTGGGATGGCCATTCGCCCAACGGCGTCATCAGCACAGAGTCGTCCAATTCGCCCGTTATGGAGGCTTTCCGCCTCTTGCGCTATGGCTTGAACTTTATGCGCCACAGTGCCAAAGTCTTTGTGGTCACTTCGGCCACGCCCTCGCAGGGCAAGAGTTTCATCTCCATGAACTTGGCCTACATCCTCGGCCAAACCGGCAAGCGCACACTCTTTATCGACACCGACATACGTCGCCGCACCGCCAGTCTGCAACTTGGCAACAGCCGTGGCCTCACTGCCCTCTTGGCAGAGACCGAAGAGGATTTGAAACTCTCAGACGTCGTGATGGTCGATGTCATTGGCGAGAATGTCGACGTGTTGCCCGTGGGCAAAATGCCGCCTAATCCCTCCGAATTGCTTATGTCAGACCGTTTCGACGACGTGATTGAGCAAGCCAAGATGGCCTACGACTATATCGTTGTCGACACTACGCCCACACTTGCCGTGGCCGATGCTGCCATCGTCAATCGTGTGGCCGACATCACGCTCTTTTCTGTGCGTGTGGGTGTGCAAGATCGCGAGTTCCTCCCCGTGCTTGAGCAGATGTATCAAAACAAAAAATTCCGCAATCTCTGCATCGTCATCAACGACGCCTCCAAGAAGACCGGCTACGGTTATGGCTACGGTTACGGCTACGGTTATGGTTACGGTTATGGCTACGCCGACAACAACCGCGGATTCTTCGCCCGTCTCTTTGGTGGTGCAAAGCGCAGATGAGCCTAAAGGGCGGAAGGGCGGATAATGCTCTTAATAGGAGTAGGTTTGGACCAATCAGCGCAAGACCTTCTGTATTTGCTTTTGCCG
>JAHAWW010000154.1 GCA_018383375.1 Prevotellamassilia sp.
TTTTTCCATTTCTCGAGCATCTCGGTCGCTCTGCATTGTACCGATATAGTCGGGCATTTTGACTTCAGAGCCTTCAGCCTTGCCGCCGGCAGACTCAAGGATGGTTTTGATGTCGCCAGTAATGACGTAGTCAGCGTCGGCCGGCACGTGTTCAAGCAGTTCGGCAAGATTATTACTGCCGCAGCCCGTGGCCAAGAGAATGACCGAGAGGCACAGCCCGAGATGGTAAAGCAATTTTTTCATAAGCGTAAAAGGTTTGGAGTTGATTGTATGTATTTTTAATTATTTAGCATAGAGTATCCGCTTATTGGCAAAATTCGCAAAATATATCTATTTAGGCTCGTTTTGCGGTCTGCTTTTTGCCTTTCTCTTATACGTCAATTTTCACCTTTTCTCCAATCACCCAGTCACACGGTTTTTAACTCGTTGATTATTAGTATTTTGTTGTGATTGAACGCTTGGGTCACGCTCAGTCACGCCAATCACACTTTTGTTAAAAAAACAGGGCCGCATTTTGAGATGCGGCCCTGACGATGGGTGGTGATTGTGGTGTGAAGACAATCTGATTATATGGTGTTGGCGGCGTCTACGGCGCAGTTGAGAGTACCGCTCACGTAGGTGTAATCGCCGTCCACACTGATGGCTTTGCTCTTCTCGCCGGTGGCTGAGATTCTGATGTCGCCGCCGTCGAAGGTGAAGTTGCCTTTCACTTTAATGCCTCGGCATTTCGATTCGAGCACGGCGTCGCCGGGCATATAGGTGGTGCCGGTGACGGTCATATTGATAGAGGTGGCCACGGTGCCGGGCTGGCTGATGATGAGGTCGGTTCCGACGCTGATACCCTTGCTGCCATTACCCGAAACGGTCATTTGGATGGTGCCGCCGCTGATGGTCATCATGCTGTCGCATTTGAGGCCTTTCACGTCTTCGGCGGCCACGTTGACGGTGAGGCTGCCGCCGTTGATGAAGACTTGGCCGTTGTTGATGTCGAGCGAGTCTTTGGTGATGGACACGTCAACGCCGTCGCCACTGGTGCCGCTGATGTTGACCGTGCCGCCTTTCATCTTGAAATATTGCTCAATGTGCAGGCCGTCGCTCACTGCAGACGTCACGTTGATGGCGCCGAAGTCGGCCTCAAGCGTGGTGTATTCGTCCGAAGCATAAGCGTGGCGCGAGTTGCCCACGAGGTTGAGCGTGCCGCCGCCGCTGAATTCGGCGTGGCCGTTGATGAAAAAGCAGGCTTTATGGAGCAGACCGGCGCCGTCTGAGAGCGTCGTGGTGGTGCCGGTGGGGATGTTGACGGCAATGCGTTTACCGTTTTCGATGTCTATGGCCGGACCGTTGGGATTGGTCAGCGTGAGGTTGTTGAGTATGACTGTCGATTTGAATTCACCGTCCATCGTGAAGCTGCCGTTGGTCGACGTGCCCGAGAGGATGTAGGTGATTTCTTCTTGGTAGAGCGAGTCGGCGATGAAGCTGACGTGGCTGTCCTCGATTTCGCCTTCCAGTTTCTCCACGATGTCGGCCGTGACGGTGACGAAGACATCGTTTTCGCTCCAAACCAGTTCGACAGAGCGCGGCGTGAGCGTTTCGGGGCTTACCGTAATGCTGTCTATGTCTTCAATGGCATAGTCCACTCCGGCAATGCTGAGTGTCTGTCCGTCGGCAAAGGTCATTTCGCCTGCTTCGGCTGCCGGGACGGCCACTGTCAGGTTGCTCATATGGATTTTCATGGTTTGCGCTTGGAGTGCAATGGTTGCCACAAGGGCACAGACACATGTGAGGAAGAAACGTTTCATCGTTTGATGGTTTTGATGTATTGGCCGTTGGTGGTTTTAACAATCTGCACTTGGCTGCCGGGAGCGTTGAAGCGTCGGCCGTCGATGGCGTAGACTTCGGTGATGTCGGCGGTCTTCAAGGGTGTGGTGATAGAGGTGGGCGTAGCAGAGAAGAACATAGACTGCAGAGCGGCCACGGGGAGGTTCAAGTCGGCTTGGCCGGTGGCTCTTGCCACGAGTTGGCCATCGGCAAATGTGATTTTCAGTCCGGCAGAGGGGATGCTGACTTCGCTTCCGTCTGTTTGACGAAATGTGAGATAGTCGGTGCCGTCTGCCATTGTGGCGCCGGCGCCAAGCATCAAGGCCGAAAAGGTGAGTAATAATTTTTTCATAATCATGGGATTTAAGTATGAATAGTTTTGCGTTTTGTTAGAGCGGTTTCGACCTTACGGGCCGGAGAATTAGAGAGGCTGGCATAATCCCAGGCTATAATGCCCCGCCCTTGCAGGGCTTTCAAGGGCGTCACTCTTAGTCTTTCTGTCTCTTAGTCTTTTAGTCTATTAAAACTCAACTTTGAAGCCGAGGTCAATCACGTGAATGTCGTCGGCAGAGTCGTCGTCGGCACCGTTCTGATAGAGATAGGCCAGCGAGATTTTGTATTTTTTCTTGATTTTGTAGTCGGCACCCACCGAGAAACGGCGTTTGTCGAGAGAGAAACCGTCGGTGAGCGAGTT
>JAHAWW010000156.1 GCA_018383375.1 Prevotellamassilia sp.
CTTGTGGGTGGTCGCGGCCGAGTGTACGGACTCGATAGCTTTGGTTTTAGTGCGCCCTTCAAGGTGCTTGACGAAAAACTCGGTTACACCCCCGAAAACATCCTTTTGGAGGTGAAAAAGTTCCTCGCCGAGGCATAATCCGCCCAATCCGCCCAATCGGCCATTACTGACCGGTCAAGCTTTTTCGGACAAAACATAGACCTATTATATTATATATATGACAAAAATCGGATTGGCCAGCGACCACGCCGGCTTCCCCCTCAAACAATTTGTGGCCCAGTTGCTGAAAGAGAAGGGTATAGAGACCATTGATTATGGCACCTATTCCACCGACAGCTGCGACTATCCGGACTATGGCCATGCCTTGGCCCGCGGAATGGAAAACGGCGAGTGTGAGCGCGGCATTGCCATTTGTGGCAGCGGCGAAGGCATTTCGATGACGCTCAACAAACATCAAATGATACGCGCCGCCTTGGTTTGGATGCCCGAGATAGCCCGACTCGCCCGCCAACACAACGACGCCAATGTACTCGTCATGCCGGGCCGTTTCGTCACAGAGGCTGAAGCCACCGACATTGTCGAGGCTTTCCTCACCACCGACTTTGAGGGCGGACGACACGTCAACCGCATCAATAAGATTGCTCTTCAATGAGGCCCGACTGAGGAATACTACTCCTTCAGCCACATCTTCCGCTCGTTTTGACGAAAAAAACAGCAGAGAAGTTTCTCAGAAACGTCTGAAAATTATATCTTTGCACCCGAATTAAAAATAATCAAGACAAAACATAACACATCAGCTAAGATGACTAAAGCAGACATCGTTAACTCCATTTCGCAAAAGACCGGCATCGACAAAACCACCGCGCTCACTGTCGTAGAAGCTTTCATGGCATCGGTCAAAGAGTCGCTCGCCGACGGTGAAAACGTTTACTTGAGAGGCTTTGGCAGCTTCATTCTCAAAAAACGCGCTGAGAAGACTGCACGCAACATCTCTAAAAACACCACCATCATCATTCCCGAGCACAACATTCCCGCCTTCAAGCCGGCCAAAACCTTCGTGGCCGACATCAAATAAACGGCAACTAACACATTTCACAAACCATATTTAAACACTTACAGCTATGCCAAGCGGAAAAAAGAAAAAAAGACATAAGATGTCTACGCACAAGCGTAAAAAAAGACTGAGAAAGAACAGACATAAGAGCAAGTAAGCCTGCATTACGTGCCACACACAGACAAAAATCTGAAAGTCTGATTTCTTCAGTCGTATCGGACGGAAAAAAGATATGTGCCAATTGGTGAGAAATCACGCGTGATGTGTTTTCCTCCTGTTGGCACATACTTTATCCAACCAAACCGACGGCAACGTCTATACAGCTCAAAGCCTTCAAGGCAAAGACCATCAGACATTGCCCAATCTCAATCTCCCCATCACATCACTCACCAACAACATGACAAGCGAAGTTATCGTCGATGTCAACAGAAAAGAAATTTCGATTGCCTTGCTCGAAGACAAGAAACTCGTTGAGTTTCAAAAAGAAGCAAAGGCCGAACATTTTTCTGTTGGCAACATCTACCTGGCAAGGGTGCGAAAAATTATGCCAGGTCTCAACGCCTGTTTCGTGAGTGTCGGACATGAGCGAGATGCCTTCCTCCACTATCTCGATCTCGGCGTCGCCTACAATGCCTCGGCAAAAATGCTGGGCAGCCTTGTCGCCGGAAAAAAACCACTCCCCATACAGAAGTGTATGGGTGGACCCATTCTCGAAAAAGACGGTAGCATTCAAAATGTGCTCAAAGCCGGAGATGAGGTGCTTGTGCAGATTGTCAAAGAGCCCATCTCCACCAAAGGCCCACGCCTCACCTGCGAACTCTCTTATGCCGGCCGTTTCCTTGTGCTCGTGCCTTTTGCCGACAAAATCTCTGTGTCGACAAAAATCAAAAGCGGTGCCGAACGTGCTCGTCTCAAGCAACTCGTGCAGAGCATCAAACCCAAAGGTTTCGGCGTCATTATTCGCACAGTGGCCGAGGGTAAGCGCGTAGCCGAGCTCGACCAAGAGCTCAAAATTTTGTTGAGTCGTTGGGAAACCACCGTGCGCGCCGCCCACAGCCTCAAAGCCTCAGCCGGCAAACCGCCCCTCTGTTGCTACGAAGAGACCGGCCGCGCCGTGGCTATGCTCCGCGACCTCTTCAATCCTTCTTACGAAAACATCTACGTCAACGACAAGCAGGTGTTTCACGAAATTAAAGACTATGTTGGCCTCATTGCCCCCGACCGTGTCGGCATTGTCAAGATGTATGAAGGCAACCTGCCCATCTTCGACAACTTTAATGTCACGCGGCAAATCAAGTCTGGCTTTGGCCGCATCGTCACTTATAAGCACGGGGCCTATATGTATATTGAGCACACCGAGGCACTCCATGTGGTCGATGTCAACAGCGGCAACCGCTCCAAGTCGGCCGACGGTCAAGAGGCCAATGCCCTCGACGTCAACCTCGGTGCTGCCGACGAGTTGGCCCGTCAGCTTCGTCTAAGAGATATGGGTGGTATCATCGTAGTGGATTTCATCGATATGGCCCTTCCCGAAAGCCGGCAGAAACTCTATGAGCGCATGGTCGAGAATATGAAAAACGACCGCGCGCGCCACAACATCTTGCCGCTCTCCAAGTTTGGCCTGATGCAAATCACCCGTCAACGCGTACGTCCGGCCATGGACGTCACCGTCGAGGAGACCTGTCCCACTTGTGGAGGAAAAGGTCAAATCAAATCAAGTTTACTCTTTATCGACACTCTCGAAAGCAAAATCGCTTTTGTAACATCCAAACTCCACATTCGCAAAATCCGCCTCCATGTGCACCCCTTCGTGGCGGCTTATATCAATCAGGGTTTGGTGAGCATCAAGCGAAAATGGCAAATGAAGTATGGTTTGGGCGTCAAGGTGGTGCCCAATCAGAGTCTCGCCTATCTCCAATATCAATTCTTCGACGCTATGGGCGAGGAGATAGACATGAAAGAGCCTGACGAAATGCAATGATGGCCGTTTGGCCGCGCCATCTCTTTTGTCACACAAAAAAACAAATGCGCCGCCGTCTTGGGTAGAAATGAGTACCACTTGACGGCGGCGCAGTTTTTTATGCCTGGAAGTTTTAGAGAATAAACCATGTTTTGTCGGTTCTCTCTTCCCCCAAAATGTTTCCTTTTTCCCAATCACACAATCACAGGCTTGTAATGGATTGGTTGTGAGGCGATTGTTGTGATTGAACGACTCAGTCACGTCCAATCACGCCGAGCGGTCGCCCAGCGTCAGAAAGACGCGGTCGAGGAGAGGCCGATGGAGGCTTTTAGGCCGGTTAGATTTCCACGTTTTCGTAGAGGAAGCGTTTGATGGAGCGTTTGGGCGTCTTCTCAAATTCTTCGGCGAAAATCTTGATGCCGGCCAGTTTTTCATATCCGGCCACCATCATGTTGAGGTCGTTGCGGTTTTGCTCCATGGCTTGTCTCAGTCCGTTCTCGTCGAGTCCGGCCTTTTCTACTTCGTCGTAGTCGGGGTGCACGAGTCCGTAGAGTTTTTCGTCGCGCTGGATGACGATACACTCCGACACGTAAGGCAGGGAGTTGAGTTTGTCTTCTATTTCTTCGGGATAGATGTTTTGTCCCGAGGCGCCGAGCAACATGTTTTTGCTGCGTCCTTTGATGTAGATATGTCCGTCGGCATCCATCACGCCGAGGTCGCCCGTGTGATACCAGCCGTCTTTGTCGATTGTGGCAGCGGTGGCTTCGGGGTTTTTGTAGTAGCCCAGCATCACATTCATGCCGCGCGCCAATATTTCTCCGGCCACATTGGCGGGGTCGGGCGAGTCAATTTTCACCTCCATGCGCGGCGCGGCCACGCCACAAGAACCCGGACGGAAGTCGTGCCAGTCAGAGTAGCTGATGATGGGGGCACATTCTGTCGAGCCATAGCCCACGGTGAAGTTGAAGCCAATTTTGTGGAGGAACATTTCAATCTCGCTGTTGAAAGCAGCGCCGCCGATGATGATTTCGTAGAAGTTGCCACCGAAGGCTTCAGTCAGTTTCTCACGTATCTTCTCGCGTATGCGCGTGTTGATGACGGGCAGGCGTAGGAGGAGTTTCATGCTGACAGTCTGCAACTTAGGCAACACGCTCTTCTTGATGATTTTCTCCACGATGAGCGGCACGGAGATGACGATGCTCGGTTTGATTTCGGCAAAGGCTTGAAACACTATTTTGGGCGAAGGCACGCGAGTGAGGAAGTGTATGTGTATGCCGCCCATAAATTCAAAGATAAACTCAAAGGCCATGCCATACATATGGGCCATGGGGAGCATGGAGATGACTTTGGTGCCGCGTGTCACCTTGTCGCCCAGTTTTTCGCGTGCAAAAATGAGGTTCGACCACAGGGCTCTGTAGGGCACGAGCACGCCTTTGGAATTGCTCGTTGTGCCTGAGGTGTAGTTGATGAGGGCCAAGTCGTCGCCCGAGGTGGTGTGGCGGTAGGCCACGTGTTCTTTGCGGAAAAATTTGGGATATTTTTTACCAAAAAACTCGTTTAGCCGTTCTCTGGCCTCTTCAAGTTGGGTCGAGCGGCAAACGAGCAGCGAATAGTCGGGTATGTTGATGATGCCTTCGAGGTGGGGCATTTTGTCGGCTTCGAGTGTGGGCCAAACTTGGTCGCCGGCAAAGAGCAGCCGGGCTTCTGAGTGGTTGACGATGTCGTGCACCTGTTGCGGCTTAAACTCATGGAGTATGGGCACAGCCACGGCGCCATAGCTCAGTGTGGCCATAAAAGCCACGGCCCAATTGGCGCTGTTGCGTCCACAGAGTGCAATCTTGTCGCCAGTCTTGACACCGGCATTTTCAAAAAGGATATGTAGTTTTTCAATCTTGCGCGCCACGTCTTTATATTGCAACGTGCTGCCTTGATAGTCGGTTAGGGCATTGAGGTCCCAATTCTCTTTGATGCTTTGCTCGATGTAGCCGATAAAGTCTTTATACGTCGTTTCCATACGGATATTTAAGGTTGAAGGTGTAAGCACGTGAGATTGAGGTGAAACGACAGACGTAAAGACCTGCCCTGCACATTTTTCGCGTGCTTTGTGCAAATTTATAAAAAATCCAAATACAGCCCTATCTAAGCAGGGAGTTTTTGTAATTTTGTTGTTCAAAATATTCATCAGCGTTATGAAAAAAACAACCAAGCGTAGGATTCTTTGGTCGGTGACGGCTATCGTTGTGGTTCTCGGACTGTTTTTCGGCTACGGTTTGCTGAGTCGTTTTGCCCAGTCGCCGTCTCAGACTTTTGTTTATATCGACGCCGACGACACGGCCGACTCCGTCTACGTCAAACTGCGTCCTCACACTTCGTCGTTTCGTCTCTTTGTGGTCAAAGCCCTGGGCACACTTGTGGGCTATCCTTCACGAGTGGGAGCGGGGCGTTACGACGTGGGTAGCGGCCAGTCTTCACTCACCGTCTTGCGCCGTCTGCGCTCACACCGCCAGACTGCCGTCACGCTCAACATTCCTTCAGTCCACACCATGAACCAGTTGGCCGGCAAGCTCTCGCGTGTGTTGCAGCCCGACTCTGCCACGTGGAGCCGAGCCTTTGCCGACACCGCCTTGTTGAGTCAAAACGGCCTCACCCCTCAAACCTTGCCTTGTGTCTTCCTCACGCAGCAGTATGACGTCTATTGGGACGTGACGCCAGAGGCATTTATTGCCAAGATGGTGGGCGAAAGTAAAAAATATTGGACCAAGGAGCGTTGCCGGCAGGCTGAGCAACAAGGATTGACGCCGCAAGACGTGGTGACGTTGGCCTCTATCGTCGACCGCGAGACGAGTGCCGTGAAAGAGATGCCGCGTGTGGCCGGAATGTATTTGGGACGTTTGCGCAAGGGCATGCGCCTGCAAGCCGACCCCACGGTGAAATTTGCCTTAGGCCGCTTCGACCTGCGTCGCATCACCTACGAACACTTGGAGTGCCCCAGTCCCTACAACACCTATCGCCACGAGGGTCTGCCGCCCGGCCCCATCTGTTTGCCCTCGATGGTCGCCGTCGAGGCCGTCTTGAAGGCCGAGCGTCATGACTATATTTATATGTGTGCCAATCCTGATTTTTCGGGCACTCATCTTTTTGCCAAGACCTACGAGGAACATTTGGCCAATGCCGCAGCCTATGCCCGTGCGCTCGATGAGCGTGGCATCCATTGAGTGGTACGGCAGACGGCCCTCGGGATGTGTGACATGCGGCAAAAGATAGGGCTTTGTAGGCTTATGAATTGTTCAAAATCGGCCGTTTGTCTGACAAAAAGTGGCCGGAAGTAGTCCAAAAAACTTCGCCGTGGCCGATACTATGTCTTAA
>JAHAWW010000255.1 GCA_018383375.1 Prevotellamassilia sp.
GCCCAACTCCACATTGGTGTCGTCTGGCGAGAGGTCGGCTCGCGTGGCAGCGTTCGCGGCGGTGACTTCGGCCCGTAAGGCTTTGAGGGTGGTGTCGTAGGCCAAGACGCTGTCTGTCACGGCGTCGAGAGCCGATTGGGCGCTGAGCGGGAGGGATGATAACAGTATGGAGGAAATGAAGAGTTGCAGTTTCATAAACGGTTGTAATTTTTTGTTTTTTTAGACGACTATACAAAAAGACAAAGAGACAATTGTCGTTTGGAGTGCCGACCTTACAGGCCGGAGTATGGGAGGTCATATTTACCCAGGCCTTCGACCTGGGCTGAAATGTTACGCCCTTACAGGGCTTGCTTGGCCGCTAAGTCTTTTAGACTTTTAGTCTCTTAGACTCTTTGTCTCTTCGTCTCAAAAAAACAAAAAAATATGAAAACCAAATTCCTCATTCTTTCCATCTTTTTCTCTTCCCTCCCACTCAGAGCCCAATCGGGTCTCGACGCCGTGACAGACAGCGTCTTGGCCTACAACACCACCCTCAAAGCCTTACGGGCCGAAGTCACCGCCGCGAACGCTGCCACGCGAGCCGACCTCTCGCCAGACGACACCAATGTGGAGTTTGGCTACCTCTGGGGCGGACCGCGCTCACTGGGAGAACGCAAAGACTTCAGCGTGTCGCAAAGCTTTGATATGGCAACGCTCACGGGAGCCAAACGCTCATGGGCACGAAGCCGCAACGCCTTGACCCAAAGCCGTTATCACGCCCGGGCCGTAGAGATTGTCGTCGAAGCTCGGCAGGCATGCATCGACGTCATATATTATAATGCCACGGTACGACTGCTTGAGACGAAACGCCAAAACCTTGAAACGATGTCACGTCTCGTGCAAAAAGAAACAGAATACGGACGCCGCGACGCCTTGGCCCTCCGTGCCGCCCAGCTTGAGTTGGCCGGCATTGAGGGCGAACTCCGACAGAGCGAGGCTGAGCGTCGAGGAGCATTGGCTACACTTGAACGGCTTTGTGGCGGCCATAGTGTGACGCTCAACGATACGATCTTTCCTCCAGTGGCCATACCTCAAAGGTTCGATGAACTTTGGTCGACCGTCTTAGCCAATCATCCCACCCTTGCAGCGATGAGCGCAGAAGTGAGAGAGGCCGAGCAAAGCGTGAAGGTGGCCCGCCAAAACCGTTTGCCGCGCCTGTCGGTGGGCTTTATGGGAGAATATCTTGCCGGCGAACGCTATCAAGGTCCAACGATAGGGCTCAGCCTACCGCTTTTTGGGGGCCGTCGTGCCAAACAGGCAGTGGCCGAACAGGCGGCGGCTGAATGCCGTCGGACTGATGCAGAAGAACAAGTGAAAGGGATTTTGAAAGAAAAATATGAGCGGGCTGAAGCGTTAAAAGACCTGGCCGCACACTATGATGAGTCTCTCAGCGAAGCCGACGCCGCCTCCACGCTCGGGAGAGCTCTGCAAGGTGGTCGCATCACTATGGCCGACTTTCTTGTGGCCAATAGAAGCCTGTTTGAACTGCGGCAGAAACGGTTGGACACTATGCGCGAATTGCATCAAATCTTGACCGAACTTTGGGCGGCGCAGACATCGATTTTTTAGAACGGATAGCCAATGGCAAAATGGAAGGCAAAGCCATCTTTGAACCTTTCAATATTATAAAATCCTTTTTTCGATGTGGCGTAGGGTGCATGCAGGCCAATGCCAAAGTCAAGGCGAAGCACAATGAACTCAAGGTCGTAGCGCAGACCGGCACCCGTGCCCACAGCGATGTGTTTCAGGTTCTGACCACTAAACTTACCGCCGGGACGAAGAGGGTCTTCACGCATCAGCCACACATTTCCGGCATCCAAAAACACGGCGCCGTGAAGGCTTCCCAATAGGCGGGCACGAAGTTCGATATTGCCCTCAAGTTTGATGTCGCCTGTCTGGTCGATATAGGCATATTTAGATTGTGTGGCACGGTAGCTACCAGGCCCTATGGTGCGGATGGTAAAGGCGCGAATGCTGCCCGCTCCACCCACAGAGAATTGTTCGCTATAGGGAGCGTGGTCGGCATTGCCATAACTATAGATGGCGCCGGCAAAAAGGCGTGTGGCCAGCGACAAACCAGAGGTGAGGCGGAAGGTTTCGTGGGCCTCGGCCGTCAACTTGACAAACTGGGCAAAGGGACTGCCAAAAAGTCGTTTGCCCGACTCGCTAAATGGTTTGCCCGCAGCAGCAAAGAGTCCCGAGGTGAGACCGCCGGCTTCTTTTACCGATAGCTGCAACCATAGCGGATTGCGATGGGTGGCGGCGGCTTGGTAGGTCATGGTGTAGGACATAGCGGGCACAAACTGGTCGCGCATGGAGACGTAGAGCGCCGGGTTGGCCGTCATGATGGAATCGAAAGCGGCAGTCTTGTGTATCATCTTGTCAAACTCAAGACTGAAGGGCGTGAATTCGTGAGTGATGGTGGAGCGACGGCGCCACTTATAGGTCATGTCGGCGCCAAAGGTGACTATGCCGAAAAAGTTGGCACGGTTTTTCCAGTCTGCGCTGAGAGAGAATGTGGTGCTCCCGGGCCGGTGGCGACGGCGGCGGTCACTTTTAGGCACTATGAGACGGGGAAAGTCGAGAGAGAGAGAGGTGCCGAGCTCGTAGGAGTTGAGTAGGGAGCGGTCGCCACTGGTTTGGTTCCATTTGGTTTGCCATTCGTAGCTGCCATAGATTTTGAAGCTGACGCGTTCGCCGCCACGGAAGGCGTTTCGTTTGGCTATGCTGTAACTCACGCCGGGGCCTACTTGACCATTGCTCTTCAGCGTGGCGTTGGTCTCAAAACTGCTGTCAAAGAGGCGGTCGATGACTGTGGTAACATAGACGTCGAGGGTGTCGCATGTAGAAGTGGTGTCGCGCGGCACATAGTTGATGTCCATACCGCTAAACACACCTGTATTGCCGAGTTTTTCGAGCGTCTCGTTGCTGTCGCTTAGGCGAAATAGGTCGCCTCGGCGGTGGCTTATGGCTCGGCGCCACACCGACGCTCTCAGGGGCATCTTTTCGCCACTATAAGAATAGATATAGTCTCGGCGGCGCAACGTGTGGTCAAGAACATCGTCGGCCGAGCGGCGCATGCTGACGTGGGTGCGGCCGATGTACCACTGTCGGCGGACATTGGCAGGCCGTGAGGGGTCGGGCTGAACACGAAGCCAGACGTAGCCGGGACGAATAAGGGTGTCGGCGCTGAAGGTGGTATGGGCGGCAGTGTAGTAGAAATAGCCGTTTTCGCGGAAGAGTTGCTCTATGCGGCTGCGCTCGTCAGAGAGGTTGACAGCCCTAAAGGCGTCGCCGCTGTGAAGGTGTGAGGCGTAAGCGGTGGCACGTAACAGGCTGTCGGCGCGTGGGGGAAAGTTCAGATAGGCTATGGAGTCGAGCCGCCACAAAGGGCCGGCGTGGACGTTGTAGGCAATGCGGGCCTTGCGCGGATTTTTTTGTGTGATGACTTCGTAGCCGGCGCGGCCGTGAAAGTAGCCATAGTTTTTCAAAGTGTTTTCGGCAATACGGGCGCGCATATCCGGGCTCACCTTACTGACTAACACGGGGTCGGCGGCAAAGGTTTTGAAAAGCCATCGGCCCATGCCTTTTGTTTTTCCGACGAAAGCATTGTAGGCCCAAAGGCCGAAGGGGAGCGGTGAGCGCATTGTGGACGAACCGAACAGGGCGTTGTTGGGCGGATAGGCCAAGACTGCTTCGACTTCGCTACGGGCAGTCTCGAAGGCCTCGGCTTCGGCACGTTCTTTCTCGCGCAAGGCACGCCGTGCGGCTTTGTCGGTGGGTTCGGTCGTGGCGGTTTCGGTTGTCGAGGTCGGGCTACCTCCGGAGAGCAACTGTTCGACTGCGTCGACGGCATCGGCAACAGCGATGATGACACCGGCGGAGTCTGTCGTGACGGCTTTTTTGTTTCGGCTCGCCTTGACGGGTTCTCCGGTGTAACTGATGTGGTCTATACCAATATAGAGTTGCTCGCCCTCCGGCAAGTTCTTTGTGGTGGAGCATGCCGAGAGCAACAAAACGGCAATGAGAAGATATGGTGTGTGTTTGATAAAGGACATATTATATCTATGGTGTGGTGCGTGTTGTGTGGTGGCGTGTGGGTTATTGCTTTTTGTTTTTGCGCTTAAATATAAACAATTCGCCGAGTCGGTCTGTTTTGCGTCGCAAGATGAGACCGGCACCGGTTTGGGTGAGTTGTCCCTCGAGTGGGTCTTGTGCGCTGCGGTCGTAGAACACTTTGACGTATCGTGTGGCGCTTTGGTCGAGTCGGTATTCCACGGCCACGTTGTCGATGAAGCTTCCTGCGGTGTTTTGTGCGTCTTGTCCGGTGCTCACCTTGCCGCCCAGTATGACGCTGATGCGGTTGTTCCAGAAGCGTTTGGCAAAACGGAATGAGTAGTCGGTCGTGGTGGTGCCCGTCTCGCTTGTGCTGTTTTCCATACCCACCGAGATGTCGAAAGTGCGCAAGGCGCCCGCCGCAATGTTTTGTATTTCGCTTTGCAAGAAAGCGTTGAGGGCATTGCTTGCCTTAAACCCGCTTCCGCCGGAGGTCATCATTTCGTCGGTCATAAACATTCCGGTGGCGAGCATGGCTATGGCGGCTTTGTTGCGTTGCTCGGGCGACATAGATACCAGTTGGTTTTGCATGCTGAGGTCGTCGGGTGCTTCGATGGTAAAGGCGAGCCCCATGTCTGAGAGCGGTTTGGTGATGTCCACGCCCACGTTGAAGGTCACGGCTCGCGGTTGGTCGTTCTCGGTGATGGTGGTGCGCACGGTTTCGGTGGCAGAAATGTTGAGTGTGGGATTAGCAGGGTCGCCCGTAAATTCCACGTAGCTACCGCTGGCGATATCGAATGTTTTGAGTGGAATGATGGGCAGCGAGTATTTCATTTTGCCGCTTTGTGCCGTGAGCCGTCCTGTGAGTCGCAGGTCGCCTTGATGGGTGATGCGCATAGTGAGGTCGCCTCCGCCTTCGAGATTGACATAGTTGGAGCCGTCTTCGCTCAGATTGCAGCAGAAGCGTGCGGCGTCGCTGATGCTGACACCGAGAGTGAGGTCAAAGCCAGACGTGGCCATGGTTTCGTTCTCTTCCACTTGAATGGTGTCTGAGAAGTCGGTGAAAGTGACCAAGCCGCTCAGTTGGTCTTCGACCGTGAGGGGAGAGTCTTTGAGAATATACGTCATGTCGGTGCGGTCGAGCACGCTGAGGTTGCCTCGTATGGTGAGTTGGTCTACGCGTCCGTAGAGTCGTCCGTCGAAGTCGGCATATACTTTGCCAAAGAGCAACGAAGTCGGTGTGTGTTTAGCGTTGATGAGTTCAAAGTTGCGCGCCTTCATGTCGAAGTCGAGTCTCATTTGTGAGAAGTCGGCCATATCAAGGTATCCGTTCATGATGAGCGGGTTTTGGTCGGTTTTTGACGTGAGGCGGTAGTTGTCGAATTGCAGTCGGCTATTGGTGATGGTAATGGGGCGTTCGTCCATACCAAAGTCAAAGCCATAGGTGTCGCTATAGATGCGTGCCGAGTCCAAGTCAATTTGTCCGTTGAGCGTCATATGGTCGGTGGTGCCGCTGAGGTTGAGTTGTCCGCCGGCCGTACCTTTGAAGCCCATGCCTGCCTCGGCCATAAAGCCGTCAAGCAGTCGCAGCGGGCAGTCGAGCAGTGTGGCTTGTCCTTCAAACTGTTCGTCTTTATATGTGCCTTCACATTGTAGCACCTCGTTGCCGCCGGCGCTCACATAAGCGTTGGCATAGTGCTCGCCGTCTGCTTTAGGCAGGTAGAATGCCTCGAGACCGAGGTCGCCGAGCGGTGTGCCTTCAAACACAAAGTCGTCGATTGAGAACGACCCTGCGGCCGAGAGTGATTTTTCCACAAAATGGTCTGTCACGTGGAAGTCGCCGTAGAGTTTGCCGCTCAGTTGTGGCAAATAGGGCATCACGCTCGAGAGCTCACCCAGATTGAGTGAAGCAATGCTCAGCGTGAGGTCGTTCACCGAGTCGGTGGGTTGGCCATAGATGTTGAGGCCGGTGCCGTCGTCGGCCAGCAGTTTCACGTCGGCACTGAGGCGACCGCCTCGCTCCATTTTGATGAAGTTCCCATCGTTGACCGTAAAGTTACGGTAGGCGATGACCGGATGATGGGGGAAGAGGCTTAGGGCCAAGTATTCGCCGCCCGGTGCTTCGGCTTTCAGACCGAGGTCGATGCCTTTGCGTCCGGCGTCGTCAAAGAAGGCCAGATGCACGTTTGCTTCAGAGGGCAATATCTCTGAGGCCAACTGCAGTGTGAAGTGGTTGGGATTTTTCTTCGTGTAGTTCTTGATTTCGCCGTCCATTTTCAGTCCGGCCGTGTCTTGGCGCAGAGCCAGAGAGAGCGTATCGAGCAGCACACCACCATTTTTGAGCGCGCCCGCGTGTAGGTGCCCGGTGAGTCCGTCGGTTGGCGAAGTGGCCAGTTTGACATCTGCCGAACGGTAGCCTATGCCTTTATAGAGCATAATCTTGCTCAGTGGGTTGTCGGCTCCGGCCGTGAGGTTGAACGCCAAGGTCGGCATTTTGGCCTTGACGGCTTCCAAGTCGATGATTTTATGGGTCATTTGTCGCGACAGTTCGCCGCCCATTGCCGCCAGCCCGTCTGTGATGCGGTCTATGGCACCTTGGGCATTGAGTGCGAGCGTGAGGTCGCCGGCATTGATGTGAGCCTCAGTGGTGTCGCTGTTTGTGGCGAGATCAAACGTCAAGTCTTTGGCCGGAATGCTTCGCTTGGGTGTGAGAAATCGGATATTTTCGAGTGCACCGCCCAAACGGATGTCAGAGAAGTCGTCAGAGGCTTTGAGGTCAAGGTTGCATGCCACGCCGAGGCTCAGTGTGTCTTTGAGCGCGGCGATGCGTTGCAGGTTCACTTCGGGCAGGTCGGCCGTGAGTGTGGCAAAAATCTCTCGGCCCAGTTGGGCTTTGAGTTGTCCTGAACCTTCAACGACGGGCGTGGCCATTTGGAAGTCGGCCACGGCTTCACCTCCTGAGAGGGTGGCGTTGGCCGTGATGCCGCCCAAATCGATTTGTTCGAGGGCAAAGTGTGAGATGTTGGCATCGGCCTTAAGTTTTGTGTTTTTTGCCATCATGTCAAAGCCCCGTCCGGCCGCCTTGACGTGAGCTGTGAGCGGCGACAGACCCGACGTGGGCAGCAGGCGGCCGAGTGGCAACCGGTCTGTTTTGAGGTCAATGTCATATTGTTCGCTCTTAGTGTTGAGCCGTCCTCGGGCCGTCATGCGTCCGCCGGCTGTGGCGAGATTGACTTGCCCTCCCATTTGGTCGCCGTCCATCTTAACGTCTCCGCTCAGTCTGGTGCCACGGGGAATGTCGAAACTGCCGGCCACGTCTTTGGGCAAGAACGCCTTGAGCCGTTTGAAATCGGTCACGTCGGCCGTGAAGTGCACCTGTCCCTGTCGCCAAGTAGACACCAAGTCTTTGCCGTGTCCGCTCAGTGCTATGCCGGCCACTCCCGGCAGGCGCACGGCCAACGACCGCAGCGACACCGCCGCCAAGTTGCCTTCCATTTCGGCTTCGACGGCCAGCGGCGTGTTGGGCCATGCTTTAAGCCATTCGTCGGGCACAAAGCCCCGGCCGCCTGTCTTGATGTCTTCGGGCGCAATGTCGGCATCGATATGGAGTGAGAGCGCACCGTTGGGGTGTTGGTCGAAAGCTTTCAAGCCCAAGTCGGCTTTAATGGCAAACCGTGAGTGTGGCGTGCGCAGCGTGAGACTCGGCAGTGAGAGACGTGTCGAGTCCATATAGAGTCTGCCGGCCATCTCTTTCACCTCGAGTCCGCTGCGTTCTTTAAATTGCAGTTGCCGCACGTTGACCTTGAGCGTGCCGTCGGCGGCATAACTGAGTGAGTCGGCTTTGAGGCGCAGGCCGTCGATGGCCAGATAGTTGAGGTCGAGTCCGTCGGCCGGTATGAACTTTTGCCAGAGCAGGGTGCCCGAGAGCATGAAGGCGGTGTTGCCGATTTTTTTGTTTGCGTCCTTTCGGCCTCTTGTGGCATAGGCGATTGCACCATCTTTGAGGTCAAACGAGCTGAGCGTCACTGCTGGTGCGGCCGTGTTGAGGTTTAGGGCCGAAAGCCGTGCGTCGCCAATGTGGGCAAAAAGTCGCAGACTGTCGCCGGGCATTGAGAGACTGACGGAAGTGTTTTTCACTTGGAGCCGGTCGGCCGTGATGAACCATGGTGTGGCCGCCGTTGTGTCGGGCTCCACCTTGGCCGTGTCGCTCATTGCCACAAAAAGTTGCGCACCGTCGAGCGTGGCTTCGTCGAGGTGCACCTTCCCCGTGCCCCATTCCACGCCGTGCGACTGTGCGGTGAGGCGGTCTATGTGGCCGCGGATATAGGTGTCGGCCACAAAACTTTTTGTGTTGACTTTGACGCGGTAGAGGCTGAATTTATCAATGTCGGCACGTCCTTCGAAGAGAGGCAACAGCTTGACGTCAAGGCGCATAGCCTCCATCGCGGCCACCGTGTCACGACCGTCTATGGCTGTCACATCGTGCAGAGCCAGGTCGAGGGGGAAGGCCAAACGCACGTCGCCCACCGTGATTTTCATACCGGTCTCTTCGCTCAACTTGTCGGCAGCCAAACCCACCGCCCACCGCTGCACGGGTGGCAGATAGATGAGAATGGCCAAAATCAAAAACAGAATTATGGGGGATATCAGCACCCAAACCAAGCGTTTGAGCCACTTTTTCACTTGCTTCTTTTTCATGGCTGCAAAAATACGCAAAATTCGCGGCCTGTCGGTTTCGCCACTCATATTTATAATATAATAGGCATTGAAAGGAAGGCTTTGGCAGCTTTAGCCCGTCTCTCGTCCGGCTTTTGAACTGCGGCGGTGATTATTTTTTGCAGAAAAAAGATTATGCTTAATTTTACTTTTGCCGCTTAGACGGGTTGATAATAATAGAAGCGCTTCACAACACAACAAACTACACCAAGATAATCTTCAAACGTTAATCAAATGAAGACTGCATCATCCCTCCGTCTCTCCATTCTCATCCTCGTCGCTGCTTTCTTGAGCTTCGCTTCGGCTTCAGCCCATCGTCCCGCCGCCGGTTGCTACAGTCATCACGGTGCCGCAGTGTGCCATAAGTCCCACCACGTCAAGGTGAAGAAGTGCAAACGTTGCGGTAGGACCTATGCCGTGGTCGTCAGACCTTGCAAAGCGAAGGCCAAGCCCGTCAAACATCACCATACACACCGTGTGGTTGCCGCCAAGGTTTATCGCCGCGGCCATAAATAACCCTCACGAATGATTGCCGACAAACACATACTGCGCGCCACGCGCGACAATCCCGACCGTGGCTTTCGTCTGCTTTTGGATAAATACCAAGAGCCGGTCTATTGGCATATCCGTCGTCTTGTCGTGGGCCACGAAGATGCTCGCGATGCCGCCCAAGAGACCTTCATCAGGGCATGTCGCCACATCAGTGCCGTCAGAGATGCCGACGGTCTGAGGCCATGGCTGTTTCGCATAGCCACCAACGAGGCACTGCGCCTCATCGCCGTCAGCCGAGGCCGTGGCGAAATCTCGCTCGACGAAGCCACCGTCGAGGTGTCGCGTTTGGAGAGTGCCGACCTTATTGACCGCAGCGATCAAGTCGCACTTGCGCTCCAGCGCGCCATTCTCTCTCTCCCTGCCAAACAACAGTTGGCTTTCAACCTCAGATATTACGACCAAATGCCCTATGCCGACATCGCTCGCATTA
>JAHAWW010000159.1 GCA_018383375.1 Prevotellamassilia sp.
GTTGAACTCCAAATAGGCATTCATCTCCATTTCTATGTCGTGAAACTGAGTGTAAAACTCATCGTTTTTGGCCGCCTTGGCCTCTTTTAGGTTGGTATTAGCCATCTTGATTGCTGTTCTTGGAAAAAGTCCCGTCGGCGGAGGAGGGACAGAGACGGGACTGATATGGAAGTGGCGCTCTGCCTTTGCCCGGCACAAACTTGGCTTTTGCTCTGACTACAAAAGTGCAAAAATCTTTTCGGGCGGCAAGGCGGTGGAGGCGAAAAAGCGGCAAAGCCACCCAAACCATTTTGTCTTTTCAGCTACACGCCCAAAGGGGTAATTTAGAGTGACGAAAATAGAGAGAGCCGCCAAAAAGGCTCTCTTTTTTTGGTTTTCAGCGGTTTACGGGGATACTGACAGCATTTTCCGGGCTAAGGACAGGAATTTCCGGCCTTATGACACGTGTTCCAAAACCAGAAAAACGCAGGTTTTTCGGTCTTTCGGCGACGATTTTCCGGCTTTTAAGAAGTATTTATCTGCCTTATTGATTTAGTTTTCAGAGACTTAAAAGGGCAGAAAAGGCACCTTGATGGTTTTTTAACCTATTTTGTGCGTTTTCAAGCCAATTCTAAATGATTGTATAAAGTTGAACCGACGGCGTCACACAAGAGGGGACATCTTAAACAAAACGCTACAGCAATCAGACGGCCGGCGGCGTGGGGCTGTCGCAAAGAATGACTTCCCCCAAACCAATCCGGCAATCAATTCCGGCCACTCGTTGCGCCTTCTTATCGGCCTGAGTGGTCTGAAAAGCTCAACCCGTCAAGGGCATTCAGGCGAGTAGCTTTGTGGCAACGACACAACAGGGAGGATTTGACTTTTGGGACAACTTTTTCAATTTACAGAAAATGCAATATCACTAAAAATCAGATTTTTACGATTTTAAAACGGAAAACTTCGCTTTCAACTTCACACAAATCCTCATAACTATGTGGAAAATAAAGGGTTAATTTATTCTACTAAAATATACCTTAAAAATATTTGTATTCATCGTTTTTTCTCTTTAGTTTTGCAATCAGTTTTGGTTGACGTCCAAAACATTTTTTCACTGCGGCGGTGCGCCGTACTACACCACGAATAAAAATATACAAATCACAACATAACCCTCTAAATCCCGTGGAACCTAAGACTTATTCGTACGATGAGGCGTTTAAGGCCTCGCTCGACTATTTCAACGGCGACGAACTCGCCGCCAGAGTCTGGGTGAACAAATATGCCATGAAAGACTCATTTGGGCATATCTTTGAACTTTCACCCACCGACATGCACCGCCGTCTGGCTAAAGAAATCACCCGCATTGAGCATAAGTATGCCAATCCGCTTAGCGAAGACGAAGTTTTTGAAATGCTCGACCATTTCAAATACATCGTGCCCGCCGGCAGCCCTATGACCGGCATTGGCAACAACTATCAAATCGCTTCGCTCTCCAACTGTTTCGTCATCGGCATCGAAGGCGACGCCGACTCCTACGGAGCCATCATGAAGGAAGACGAAGAGCAGGTGCAACTGATGAAACGACGCGGCGGCGTGGGTCACGACTTGTCGAAAATTCGTCCGAAAGGCTCCCCGGTGAAAAACTCCGCACTGACCAGCACCGGCCTCGTGCCGTTTATGGAACGCTTCTCCAACTCCACCCGTGAGGTGGCACAAGACGGCCGACGCGGCGCCTTGATGCTCTCTGTCAGCATCAAACACCCCGACGCCGAAGCTTTCATCGACGCCAAAATGACCGAAGGAAAAGTGACCGGCGCAAACGTTTCGGTGAAAATCGACGATGAGTTTATGCGTCAGGCCATTGCCCAAAAGCCCTATGTGCAGACCTTCCCCGTCAACGCCACACCCGAGACGGCACAGGTGAGCAAAGAGATTGACGCACACGCCCTGTGGCGCAAAATCGTGCACAACGCATGGAAAAGCGCTGAGCCCGGCGTGCTCTTCTGGGACACCATCCAGCGTGAAAGCATTCCCGACTGCTATGCCGACCTGGGCTTCGAAACCGTATCGACCAACCCCTGCGGCGAAATCCCCCTCTGCCCCTACGACAGTTGCCGTCTGCTGGCCATCAACCTCTATTCTTACGTCATTAACCCCTTCACCACCGAGGCCTATTTTGATTTCGACCTCTTCAAAGGCCACGTGCGCTTGGCCCAACGCTTCATGGACGACATCATCGACTTGGAGCAGGAAAAAATTGACCGCATCATCGAGAAAGTGACAAGCGACCCCCAAACAGACGAGGTGAAACACACCGAGCTGCAACTGTGGGAGAAAATAAAGCGCAAAACGGCCATGGGCCGACGCACTGGTGTGGGCATTACCGCCGAAGGCGACATGCTGGCCGCCTTGGGACTGCGCTATGGCACTCAAGAGGCCACCGATATGGCAGTGAAGGTGCAAAAGGCCTTGGCACTGGCCGCCTACGCCTCGAGCGTGGAAATGGCCAAAGAGCGCGGCGCATTCGAAGTCTTCGACGCCGCACGCGAAGCCTCCAACCCCTTCATCCTCCGCATCAAAGAGGCCGACCCCGCACTCTATGAAGCGATGTGCCAATACGGCCGACGCAACATCGCCTGCCTCACCATCGCACCCACAGGCACCACCAGCCTCATGACGCAGACCACAAGCGGCATCGAGCCGGTCTTCTTGCCCGTGTATAAGCGCCGCCGCAAAGTCAACCCCAACGACCCCGAAGTGCGCGTGGACTTTGTCGACGAGTCGGGCGACGCCTTTGAAGAATATATTGTCTACCACCACAAGTTCCTCACATGGATGCGCGCACAAGGCATCGACACCGACCACAACTATTCGCAGGCCGAAATCGACGAACTCGTGTCACGCTCACCCTATAACAAGGCCACGGCCAACGACGTAGACTGGCTCATGAAAGTGAAGATGCAGGGCGCCATTCAGAAGTGGGTTGACCACTCCATAAGCGTCACCGTCAACCTCCCCTCTGACGTGAGCGAAGACCTCGTGGACAAACTCTATGTCGAAGCCTGGAAGAGCGGATGCAAGGGTTGCACCATCTATCGCGACGGCTCACGCTCGGGCGTCATGATTAGCGTAAAAAAGAAAGAAGAGCCCAAACCGCCCTGCGAACCGCCCGTGGTGACCGAGCGCCGTCCCGACGTCTTGGAGTGTGATGTAGTGCGCTTCCAAAACAACAAAGAGAAATGGGTGGCCTTTGTGGGTCTGCTCGAAGGACGTCCCTATGAAATTTTCACCGGTCTGCAAGACGACGACGAAGGCATCGTGCTGCCCAAAACCGTGACCAAAGGCCGCATCGTCAAGCACATCAGCCCCGAAGACGGGTCGAAACGCTACGACTTCCAGTTTGAAAACAAACGCGGCTATAAGACCACCGTCGAGGGCCTTTCGGAGAAGTTCAACAAAGAATACTGGAACTACGCTAAACTCATCTCGGGTGTGCTCCGCTACCGAATGCCACTCGAAAACGTTATCAAACTCGTAGACAGCCTACAGCTTGAAAGCGAAAACATTAACACTTGGAAGGTCGGCGTGGCACGCGCACTCAAGAAATATATCTCCGACGGCACCATCGCCCAAGGCCAAAAGTGCCCCAACTGCGGCCACGAGACACTCGTCTACCAAGAGGGTTGCCTAATCTGCAAACACTGCGGCGCCAGCCGTTGCGGATAAACCGCCCAAACAAGACATCATCATTAGGAGTTAGGGGCCTGCCCCTAATTCCTATTTTTTATCTCACACCCACTCTTTCCGCATCACGCCAAAGCCATGTCTATTCTCGACCTCGTCACTCTCTTTGCCCGCCATCCTCAAATCGCGGCACTGGGCCGCATAGTGGAACGGCAGAGTCCGGCCGTCACACTCGTCGACGGCCTCAAGGGCTCAGCTGCGCCTATGGCCGTGGCCGCCATGATGCACCGCTTCAAGCCCAAACGGCCCGTGCTCTGCATCTTAAACGACGAAGAGGAGGCCGGATACTTCTACCACGACCTCACGGCAATGCTGGGCGACGAGCAGGTGTTGTTTTACCCCTCGGCCTATAGACGTGCGGCCAAATACGGCAGTCGCGACGCAGCCAACGAAATACTCCGCACAGAGGTGCTCGGCCGACTCGCTCAAGGCGACGCAATCGTGGTGGTGACCCACCCGGCCCCAATGGCTGAGCGCATAGCCCCACCCGACCAGTATCAGGCCACCTCACTCACGCTTGCCGAAGGCGAAACACACAACCCCGACGAATTGGCACGCAAACTCTTCGACCTGGGTTTCCAACCTAAAGACTACGTCTACGAACCCGGCGAGTATGCCCTGCGTGGCAGTCTGCTCGACGTGTGGTCGTTTTCGTCGGAACTACCCTACCGCATCGACTTCTTTGGCGACGACATCGACAGCATACGCACCTTTGAGGTGCAAGACCAACTATCCAAAGAGCGCAAAACCGGCATCACCATCGTGGGCAGTCCGGCCCTGCGCAACGCGGGAGCCATCCCCTTCACCGACTGCCTGCCGCCCGACACCCTGCTATGGGTCAAAGACCTCAGCTTCACGGCCGAGGTGATTGACAGGATATGGGACGATGGTTTTACGCCGCAGGCAGCTTGGCAAGACGAAGCGGCCGAAAACGCTGTGATGCCATCTAAGGAAAACTGTCTCGCCGACAGTGCCGCCGTCCTGCCCGGTCTCCTCGCACTGCAACGCATCGAGACAACGTCGCGACCCGGCAGCGTGTCCAAAGCCCGCCTCACTTTCCACACCGAGAGCCAACCACTCTTCCACAAAAACTTCACGCTGCTGGCCGACACCTTTATGCATCATCTCTCCGAGCGTCATAGGGTCTTCGTGCTGGCCGACAGCCACAAGCAAAACGAGCGTCTGAGCAACATCCTCACCGAAGAGGCTGAGCGCAAGGGGCTGCCGCCCGAGGCCACCGCTTTCACGCCAATCGAACCTACACTCCATGAGGGCTTTGTCGAGACCGAACTCGGTCTGTGTCTTTTCACCGACCACCAAATCTTTGACCGCTTCCACAAATACCGCCTCCACACAGACCACGCCCGCGACGCAAAAATGGCCATCTCGCTGCGCGAACTGATGCAGTTTAAGCCGGGCGATTTTGTCGTACACATCGACCATGGCGTGGGGCGGTTCACCGGTTTGGTGCGTGTGCCGGGCGAAGACGGCTCTATGCGCGAAATGATCAGACTGGCCTATCAAAACGACGACGTGGTGCTCGTTTCAATACATTCGCTTCACAAAGTTTCGAAATACAAGGGCAACGAAGGCCAGGCGCCACATCTCTCTCGACTCGGTACGGGCGCTTGGGAGAAGATGAAAGAGCGGACGAAGAAAAAGATAAAAGACATCGCCCGCGACCTTATCCGCCTCTACGCCAACCGTAAAGAAGCCGAGGGTTTCGCTTTCAGCCACGACTCGTTTATGCAACACGAACTCGAGGCCGGCTTTGCCTATGAAGACACCCCCGACCAGTTGCGCGTCACCGCCGAGGTGAAGGCCGACATGGAAAGCCGGCGTCCCATGGACCGCTTGGTGTGTGGCGACGTAGGCTTTGGCAAGACCGAAATCGCTGTGCGCGCCGCTCTCAAAGCCGCAGCCGACAACAAGCAAGTAGCCGTGCTTGTTCCTACGACCGTCTTGGCACTTCAACACTACCACACTTTTGCATCGCGGCTTAAAGACTTTCCCGTCAAGGTGGATTATCTGAGCCGCGCCCGTACATCTGCGCAGACCAGACAAATATTAAAGGAGTTGGCCGAAGGACAAATCAACATTCTCCTCGGCACGCACAAACTCATCGGAGCTTCGGTGAAATGGCACGACCTGGGCTTGCTCATCATAGACGAGGAACAAAAGTTTGGGGTCGCCGTCAAAGAAAAGCTGCGCACCCTCAAGACCAATATCGACACGCTCACGATGTCGGCCACGCCAATTCCGCGCACCCTCCAGTTTTCTCTTATGGGCGCCCGCGACCTTTCTGTCATCCAGACACCGCCGCCCAATCGTCGGCCCATACAGACCGAAGTGCACCCCTTTAGCCACGAAGTGATTGCCGACGCCGTGAACTTTGAAATGAGCCGGAACGGGCAGGTCTACATCGTGACCAACCGCATTTCGGCCCTGACCAACCTTCAACACCTCGTAGAACAATACGTGCCGGATGCCCGTGTGGCGACGGGACACGGCCAGATGGCACCGAGCCAATTGGAGCAAATCATCACGGGCTTTATTAACTACGACTATGACGTATTGATATCGACCACCATCGTAGAGAACGGCATCGACATCCCCAACGCCAACACCATCATCATAGACGGCGCCCACCACTTCGGCCTCTCCGACTTACACCAGATGCGTGGCCGCGTGGGGCGCAGTAGCCGCAAGGCTTTTTGCTATCTGTTGGCACCGCCCCTGTCTCTCTTGCCCGACGACTCTCGCCGCCGGCTCGAGGCGTTGGAAAACTTCAGCGATTTGGGCTCGGGCATACACATTGCCATGCAAGACCTCGACATTCGCGGGGCCGGCAACCTGCTGGGCGCCGAGCAAAGCGGCTTTATCGCCGACTTGGGTTATGAGACCTATCAAAAGATTTTGGCGCAGGCCGTGGCCGAACTCAAAAACGATGAGTTTGCCAGCCTCTATGCCGACAGTGAGCAACAGACGGGCATCCCCTCGGGCGACTTTTTTGTAGACGAGTGTAACATTGAGTGTGACTATCGCGCCTTCTTCCCCGAGACCTACGTGCCTGGCGCCTCAGAGCGCATGTTGCTCTATCGCGAGCTCGACGCCATCTCCACCGACACAGCGCTCGAGGCCTTCCGCACACGCCTCATAGACCGTTTCGGCCCCGTGCCTGCAGAGGGTGAAGCCCTGTTGCGCATTGTCCCGCTGCGCCGACTGGGGCGAAAAGCCGGTGCACAACGTATGACGCTGGGCAAGAGCCGCATGACCCTCTATTTCGTTGGTGACACCGACAGTCCCTTCTATGGGAGCGAAACTTTCGGACGCATCATCGACTATGCCACAAGAAACTATCGCCGCTGCCGTCTTGACGAGCGCAAAGGCAAACGCCTCATGACCGTCACCGGCGTCAACTCCGTGGAACAGGCCTTACAGACCATGCAGGTGATGTTAGGCGTTGAAAGTTGACCATAAAAACGAAAATAATCGTAAATTTGTAGCCGCCTAAGCCAACTAAGGCCGGCTACTTTTTTGTTTATTATCACACACTGCACAATTACAACAACAAACACCTATATTATTATGGAGAAAACTATTCGCCTGGAACTTAACCAGACTACCCCTTTCATCAAAGATTCAGCCCTTGAGGCGCTCCGTCCGGCCGCCGACAAAGCCGCTCAAGCTTTGGCCGACAACACCTGCCCCGGCAACGATTTTCTCGGTTGGCTTCACCTGCCCTCTTCCATCACGCCCGAACTGCTTGCAGAAATAAAGGCGACCGCTGCCACTCTGCGCGAAAAATGCGACACCGTCGTGGTGGCCGGCATCGGCGGCAGTTATCTCGGCGCCCGTGCGGTGATTGAGGCCCTCTCAGACAGTTTTGCCGCCCTCAAGGCCACCAATGGCAATCCGCTCGTGCTTTATGCAGGCAACAACATTGGCGAAGACTATCTCTCAGAACTGTGCGCCTTCCTCAAAAACCGCCGTTTCGGCATCATCAACATATCCAAGAGCGGCACCACCACCGAGACCGCACTGGCTTTCCGCCTGCTGCGCACCCTCTGTGAGACGACCCGTGGCAAGGAAACGGCTCGCGAAGTCATCGTGGCCATTACCGATGCCAAGAAGGGTGCTGCCCGCGTCATGGCCGATAAAGAAGGTTATCGCAGTTTCATCATCCCCGACAACGTTGGTGGCCGTTTCTCAGTGCTCACTCCCGTGGGCTTGCTGCCCATCGCCGTGGCCGGGTTCGACATCGACGCCCTCGTGGCCGGTGCCGTAGCCATGGAGCAAGCCACTGCCGCCGACGTGCCCTTCTCAAAAAATATTGCCAAGCAATATGCCGTGGTGCGCAACGCCCTCTACCAAGAAGGCAAGAAGATTGAAATTCTCTCCAACTTCCAGCCTAAACTCCACTATATGAATGAGTGGTGGAAACAGCTCTACGGCGAAAGCGAAGGCAAAGATGGCAAAGCTATCTTCCCGGCTGCCGTCGACCTCACCACAGACTTGCACTCAATGGGTCAATGGATACAAGAAGGCGAGCGCACCATATTTGAAACGGTCATCTCTGTGGAAGAGCCGAACCACGAGTTGCACGTGCCGGCCGACGACGAAAACCTCGACGGACTCAACTTCCTCGCCGGCAAGCGCGTGGACGAAGTCAACAAAATGGCCGAACTGGGTACGCGTCTGGCCCACGTAGACGGCGGCGTGCCTTGTCTGCGTCTGGTGATGCCGGCCCTCAACGAATATCACTTGGGCGAACTCATCTACTTCTTCGAGCACGCCTGTGGCATCAGCGGCCTCATCCTCGATGTCAACCCCTTCAATCAGCCGGGCGTAGAGGCCTACAAGAAAAATATGTTTGCCCTGCTCGACAAGCCCGGTTACGAAGCCGAAAGCCAAGCTATCAAAGCACGTCTCGGCAAATAACTTTATGCGCGATAATGCTTAATCAAAACCACACGCCAATGGCCGAGAACATCACCTCGGCCATTGCGCACTACGACCAAGTGCACGGCCGGGGCCACTTCGCCCCGAGGGCCGTGCTTTTTGATATGGACGGGGTGCTTTTCGACTCAATGCCGCATCACGCCACCTCTTGGGCGGCCGTGTGCACCCGTTTTGGACTGGAAATGAGCCCCGAAGAGGCCTATATGCACGAAGGCCGAACCGGTGCGGCCACCATCAACATCCTCATGCAACGCTATCACGGCCGCGAAGCCACTGCCGACGAGATAAGCGACATCTATGCGGCCAAATGCGAAGCTTTCAACGCTTGTCCCGAAGCCGCACGCATGCCCGGAGCCTACGAGGTGACCCGACGGGCTTTGGCAGAAGGGCTGAAGATTGGCGTGGTGACCGGTAGCGGACAAAAATCGCTGCTCGACCGTCTGACGGCCGGCTTCCCCGACTGCTTCACCCCCGACCGCATCGTGTCGAGCGCCGACGTGACCCACGGCAAGCCCCACCCCGAACCTTACCTGCGCGGACTCGACAAATTGGGCGTCGAAGCCCATGAGGCCATCGTGGTGGAGAATGCCCCGCTCGGCATCCGAGCGGCCGTGGCAGCAGGTATTTTCACCATCGCCGTCAACACGGGACCACTGCCCGACGACATTCTCTTGGCCGAAAAGCCCAACCTGCTCTATCACAGCATGACCGAACTGGCCTCGTCGCCCATCTTTGCCTATCGCGGCTGAAAACCGGACGGAGTCGGATTGTTCAAAAAGGTGGGTCGGGCGTGACACGTCGGAAAGATTTTTTCACTAAACACTTTCAGACCATGCCGAATGGCCGACACGAAAACGGGAAATAAGCCTCGTCATCACGTCGAAGCACTTTTGAAACGTCAAAAATAGGGACAAGAAAAACGCCCATAAGGACAATTTCCACGGGAATAAGGACAGGAAATCGCAGCCTTAGCCCCGCAACCCTCTAAAACAGAGCGGAGAAGGCCAAATCGGCCCTCTCCGCTCTGTTCTTACCTCAAAGTTAAGACCAAAACGGGATTTATCAAAAGACAAAACGACGAGCGAACGACCACTGGCGGCCTGCTCACGGCGGCATTACATCGCGCGACCTGCAGTTCGTTTGCGCTTTTTCAGCCTCCGCCCACATTTCTTTCTCTAAAAAATCTCGTTTGTCAAAATAATCGTACCTTTGTCGGCACAACCTTATATCGAAACGACTGCCTCGAAACCCTTTGCGGCATAGAAGCGGTCTGCATCGTAGTTATGAAAAACAAACCCAAGAAAACACCCGCCTATCACGCTAAAGTCAAAGCCGACAAGGCCGACAAGATTTATGTGGATATTCTCGCACGGCTCATTGACGGCAAACGCTATCGCGACCCCAACTATTCGGCCGCACAACTCGCTACCGACCTTGGCACAGACAAGCGCTATCTGGCTGCTGCCATCGCCCTGGGGTCGGGCGGCAACTACAATACGCTGGTCAACGGCTTCAGACTGCGCGACGCTTGCAGAATGTTGAGAAGTGCACACTATGCCAATATGACGGCCGAAGAAATCGGACTCATGGCGGGCTTCTCATCACGACAAGCTTTTTATCTGGCTTTCAAAAAAGCCTACCACATCACGCCACGCCACTATCGCCTGACCGGCACCGACGAGGCGGCGGTGTGACATCGCAAAATCTAGACTTTTGAGGACGCAAATTATGCGCATCGGCACCATCATCTCTGCCGGCCAATGAGACAAGCCATCAGCCCTCTTCACGGTCAGGCCTTGGTGGGCATCCGCGCCTTGTTCAAAGAATAATTGTTGTCCACAATCACTTTTTCCCGTTTTATGCTACCACAAAAAGAACGTAACGACATAGCGCGATTGGTGCGCCGACAGGTGGTGCCGGCCATGGGATGCACCGAACCCATCTGCGTGGCACTGGCCGTTTGCAAAGCCCGCGAATTACTCTCACAGACGCCTAGCAGCGTAGACATTCACCTGAGTGCCAATATCTTGAAAAACGCCATGGGTGTGGGCATCCCCGGCACGGGCATGGTGGGACTCCCCATTGCCGTGGCCCTCGGCGTCTTGGTGGGACGCTCTGAATACGGACTGGAATGCCTGCGCGACTGCAAGCCCGAAGACGTGGAGCGGGGCAAGGCCTTTGTCGACTCCGGAGCCATCTCTATCGCTCTGGCCGAAAAGGCACCCGACAAACTCTATGTGGAGGCCGAACTGAAAACCACCGACGGGCACAAGGCATTGGCCGTGATTGCCTGCGAACACACCCACTTCGTCAGACTTGAAAAAGACGGCCAACCGCTCTGCGACACACCTGTGGCCAATGGGGCCGAGGAGAATGGCGACGAAGACTACGCGCCTCAACTCTCTTTGAAAAAAGTGTTTGACTATGCCACCACGACGCCGCTCGACGAAATCGCATTCATCGACGAAGCCCGAAAACTCAACGACAATGCCGCCAGACAATCACTCGAAGGCAACTACGGACACCGTCTGGGCAAAGCTTTGTCGCGACCACTCGGCCGAGGCATCATGGGCGAAAGCATCTTCTCACACATACTCTCCAGCACAGCCCTGGCCTGCGACGCCCGAATGGCAGGCGCCATGATACCGGTGATGAGCAACTCCGGCTCGGGCAACCAGGGCATCTGCGCCACCAACCCCGTGGTGGTGTTTGCCCGCGAAAACCACAACACGCCCGAAGAACTCACACGAGCCCTGATGCTCAGCCATCTCACGGCCATCTATATCAAGCAACATCTTGGTGCCCTCTCGGCTCTGTGTGGATGTGTGGTGGCTGCCACCGGATCGAGTTGCGGCATCACACTGCTTATGGGCGGCGGTTATGCCGAAGTGTCGGCAGCCGTGAAAAATATGATTGCCAACCTCACGGGCATGATTTGCGACGGCGCCAAACCAAGTTGCGCACTCAAACTCACCACCGGCGTGAGCACGGCCGTACTCTCAGCCATGCTGGCCATGCAGGGCGAATGCGTCTCGGCCGTCGAGGGCATCATCGACGAAGACGTGGACCTCAGCATCCGTAATCTCGTCTCCATCGGAGCCGACGCCATGAACGAAACAGACCGACTCGTACTCGACATCATGACTCATAAATCAACCCAATAATCTAATCACTATTTTCAAATGAAGAAAACCTTATTTACCCTTGCTCTTGTGGCGCTGGGCGGCCTTTCGAGCAGCCTGAGTGCCCAGGTGGTGGACATTTCGCCAAAGCCTCACTCCATCACATGGGGCTCGGAGGCCTTTGCAAGCCCCGCCTCTTATGTGATTACAGGTGGCGAAACGGCCGATGCCGACGCCGTCGCCCTGTTGAGCGAAAGCCTGACCATCGGCACCTCAGGCGTTAACATCACCATTGGCGAACGCGGCGACGCCGCCGTCAGCAGCGTCGAGAGTCAAATACCGGCCAAAGCGCAGGGCTACTACCTGAGCGTCAGCCCCGAGGGCGTGGTCATTGCCGGCAACGACTCGGTCGGCACGTATTATGGCGTACAGACTTTCTTGCGCATCGCCTCGCAACCGCAGGTGATGTCGGCCACCGTGACCGACTGGCCCGACGTGCTTGAACGCGGTGCCATCGAAGGTTTTTATGGCAACCCGTGGAGCACTACCGACCGCAAACGCCAGTTCCAATTCTACGGCCGCAACAAAATGAACATCTACGTCTACGGCCCCAAAGACGACCCCTACCACCGTGCACGCTGGCGCGAGCCCTACCCTGCCGCCGAACTGGCCGTCATTCAGGAACTCGTGGCCGAAGCGAGCAAAAACAAAGTGCAGTTTGTCTGGGCCATTCACCCGGGCAACGACATCCGGTGGAATAATGCCGACAGCCTCAACGTGGTGAACAAACTCGAGAAGATGTACGCCGCCGGCGTGCGCACCTTTGCTGTCTTCTTCGACGATATCTCCGGCGAAGGCACAAAGGCCGATAAACAGGCCGGACTGCTCAACTACATCACCGACGAGTTTGTCAAAAAACACACCGACGTAGCACCGCTCATCATGTGCCCCACCCAATACAACCGCAGCTGGACCAGCGGCGACTACCTCAATACGCTCGGCACACAGATGTATCCCGAAGTGCGCATTATGTGGACCGGCAACAGCGTGGTCGATATGATCAACAAGAGCGATATGGACTGGATTAACGCCCAAATTAGCCGCAACGCCTTCATCTGGCTCAACTATCCCGTCACCGACTATTGCAGTTCACATCTGCTCATGGGCCGCACCTACGGCAACGACCTCAACATCGCCGAACAGCTCAGCGGTTTTGCCTCAAACCCAATGGAGTATGCCGAAGCCTCAAAAGTGTCGCTCTTCAGCATTGCCGACTACACTTGGAACATGGCCGGCTATGACGACGCCGCTTCTTGGGAACTCGCCATGAAGGAGTTGATGCCCACACACACTTGGGCCTTCCGCACCTTCTGCGAGCACAACGTCGACCTCGGTGTCACCACACACGGCCTTCGCCGCGAAGGCGAGTCGGCCGCCTTCCGCGTGGCCCTGGCCAAATATCAAGCCGCTGTGGCCAACGAATACAGCGCAGAGGCAGTAGCCGAGATGAAAACAGAGTTTGACACCATTTTGATGGCCGCCAACGAACTGCTCGAGTCGACCGACGAGCCCGAAATGATGGGCGAGATCACACCGTGGGTGCAAGTGATGAAATATATCGGCGAGCGCGGACAACTCGTCATGGACCTTCACACCAACCTCGCAGCCGATAATCCCGAAGAATTCATTGCCAACTATCTCAAGATTGACTCGCTCGAGACACTGCAAAAGGCTGTGATTTCGCGCGACTTCGCCGGCTCGATTGTTCATCCTCATCCCGTGGTGGGTGCACAATATGTGGAGCCCTTCCTCAAGGCAGAGCTCAACCAGCTCATTAGCGACTACAAGAGCCGCTTTGACTATCGTCTCGACGTGTTCCCCGCCGTGGTGCTCGACGATGGTGCCTACTATTTCAAATACAACAACCGTCTGCTCTCCAACACGTCAGAGGGAAACGCCACCGGTGGCTATCCCGTCTTCAAACCGACAGTGGACGACATCAAGCCCCAGCGCCAAGTGTGGAACATCAAACAAGACGCTGAGACCGGCCGCTACAAAATCACCAACGCACAAGACGGCCGCTACATCAACGAAAAGGGCGAATTCACCGTGAGCGACGAGACCAACCCCTACGAGTCGGCCTGGCACTCCTATAATATCTATCGTCTCAACAACCGCTATGCCATCCAGAACGGAGGCAGTGCAGGCAGCAAATATTGGACGGCTTCAAATATACGAATCAGCCAAGGCTCAAACACGACCTACAACCCTGCAAACTTTATCTTTGAAATCCAGCCCACCGAAGGCGACAAGACCTATCCCGTGATTGAGGCAGACAAGACCTATTGCATCCTCGTGGGCGACCTCGCTCTCACCAACACCGCCATTAAAGGCTCGGGCGGCTATCCACAGTTTAAGGCGAAGAAGGCAACCGACAGCACCAAGTCGCAAGAATGGACCATCACTGTCGATGCCGCGACTAACCGCTATAAGATTGTGTCTGCTGCCGACAACCGCTACGTCAACGAGAAAGGTGAGTTTGGCACCAACAGCTATCTCGCTTCGTGGAACACCTACGAACTCGACGAGGTGGGCGGTGTGTTTGCCATCCGCAACGGCGGCGATGCCGGCACCAACTTCTGGACCTTCGCCAGCAACCGCATAGGCAACACGGGCACAGAGCGTGCCGAGAGCTACCTCTTCACGATTGCTCTCTCGCCCCGCTCCACAGGCATCGGCTCAGCCGTCAACGACGCCGTGCTCACCTACACCGTGACCGACGACGCCATCCGTGTGAACGGAGCCACCGGTCTGCAAGAACTTCGTCTCGTTGACCTCCAGGGGCGTGCCGTCCGCTCATCGCGCGGCCTTGACGTGATTTCGACTGCCGGCCTCGACCACGGCCAGTATGTACTCGTCATTTGTGGCGCCGGCTGGCAACAATCCACCAAAGTGATGTTCTGAGGCCACAAAACCTACCTACCTCTATAAATCATTGCCCCGCCTTGCAGAGTCAAGGTGGGGCAATGTCTTGATTAGGGTGCCACCAGTTTAGGCAAACGAGAGGCGCTGGCAGCAGCCATTCGCCGGGGCGCTCAACTTTCGGCCGAAGGGCGGTTCAGGGACAGTTCATGATGGAATTAACGGCTGAGGCGTCGTTATGGAAATTCGACCGAAAACAGACGCTCGGGTAGGCATAAAAAAGAGGGTGTCGTCAAAATGATGGTTTTTGACGACACCCTCCCTAAAGTAAGAAGATGTTATCCCTTGTGTTGCATTAGCCAGCTTAACACGGATTTAGAGCATACTCGGAGACTTATGCATCTCATATCAATCTGTAATCTTTAGCTTGAATTTCTTTACTTTTTCTAAATCTGATTTTACATCATTGCTTGATTCTTTACTCCCAGTGAACTCAAGAGTAATAGTTTCACCTGGTTCACTCTCCAAAAATTCCTTAAACTCTTTTCCGTCAGAATCACCCGATCTCCACTCACGGTAGGAGGGTAAAAGTTCTTTTACATCTACTCCGTTTTCTGTCTGACCAACACCTACAATCCACATTTGACCATATTGGCTACACATTGAAGACGTATTGATTGTACTAAGAAGTCTGAAGGTGATTTCCATAGAAGGGAAGCCAATACTGCTTACGCTCTTTTCTGCATTGATGACTTCGACCTTGCCCTTGAGCTGTGAGGGCAATAATACATTGCTGAGTTCAAAAGAAGGTGTTTCCTCTGATGTTTCTATTGTTTCCTCACTTTCCTCCTTGTCAGAAGATGCCCCATTCACATATATATCAGCAGCGAGATATGGAGTAAATTTACAAGCCTGTTCAAACCATTTAGGAGCATCGTCGTGATTGTGATATTCCCCCTCAAAAACAATTTCTTCAGTATCACCCTCTGACCCTGTAAGAAGTTTCTTTAGCTTTAAGCAATCCTCGCTCTTTATAGAAAGATCTTGAATTTCAACACCATTCTCATCAACGAGTTTAATGACAGCAACGGAGAATAATTGCGTAAAGCTAATGTCACGTGCATCAACATTCTTAAGGCCGTCTTTTGTCATTTTCAGCGTAACCTTCAAACTGATGTATTGAGTTCCAATAGCTCCATCCACTTCAGAATATGTCAACTCGGAGGGTTGATCAACTACTTCAATGTACTTGGCCAGTTCGCCAGAAGTGAACTCTGTAGATGTCGGCGTAATTTCTTTAGGACCAGATGAACACGAGGTCATCATCGCCAGCAAGAAGGCGGAAAAGATGAAATAAATTTTCTTCATTTTT
>JAHAWW010000256.1 GCA_018383375.1 Prevotellamassilia sp.
ATACACACCGCGGCCGGCCGACCCGTGAAAGCCGGTGGCGGCATCACGCCCGATGTCGTGCCCACGGCCGACTCCGTGCCCGACTTGCTCATCCAGTTGGCACTCTCCGACCAACTCTTTGACTACGCCGTAGATTATTGCCACAACCATCCGCAAATAGCCGAACCCGAGACTTTCAGCCTGACAGATGCCGAATATGAAGGTTTCAGACAATACATCCAAGCGCATGGCTTCACTTATGAGACACGCACCAAGGCCGGTCTCGACCGTCTTCGTCTCTTAGCCGCTTATGAGGGCTATGACGAGATGGCCAAAGCTGAGCTCGACGCCCTCGAGAAGAAGATTGTGAGCAATCAAGACTATGACTTCACTCACTGGCAATCTCAAATTCGCTCCTTTGTCGAAGCAATTATCGTGCAGCAGCGCTATTACGACAGTGGCGTAGCACGCTATAAATTGCGTGAAGACAAAGATGTCAATGAGGCCTTGCAAATCTTACGCGACGAGGCGCGTTATCGTCGCCTCCTTTCGCCTCCTTCGCAAGTTGAGGAGTAGTTAAAAAAGCGCAAATGCAAAGATGTACTAAAAAAGCACACTTACATTTGCGTTTTTTTGTTTTGAAAATATGTAATTTTGGCGCGGAAAAGCTTAATCCATTTCCTATTTATCTTTTTTATACTATGAAAAAAATTCTACTTCTTTTGCTGGCTTGCGTTGTCTTGCCGGGCATATGGAGCAGTCCATTTGCCGGTACGGCTACTGCGCAGTCTTCTTATGTGGAAGACCAAGGCTACAGTTTCCTCATTTCCAAGTCGCCCACCGCTACAGCTTGGGGTGATACCGTGCATTGGTACAAAGTCAAGACACAGCGTGGTGCCTGGCTTAAAGCCACCAGCGGCACCGATGTCGACTTGGTCACCGCCGAGCCTGATACCACCGACTTGATGGGACTTTGGTGTGTGACGGGCAACGCTACCGATGGTTATTCGTTCTACAACCGCGGCAAAGGTCCCGGTCTTATGGTGACTTACGACGCCGTGGCCGACAACAAGAAGGCCGTCATGGCTGCCACTGGCACTTACAGCCAGTTTGTCATTGGCACCTCTACGGCTGCCGCCAACAGCTACACGTTCCACTATGGCGCCAACTGCTATTTCAATAACCGTGATGGCAAGTTGAGCACATGGAACGATGCACGTGGAGCCAACGATGGTGGTTCAAGCCTTCTCTTTATTGATATAAACCAGCCCGACTCGGTGATCTATACCGTCGACAAACTCAATGGCAACCTGTATCGTGTGGATAACAACACCACGACTATCAATGCTTCATACAACAAGTATTGGACGAGTACGGCCAACCCGCAGCTGACCTTCGGTACCACGGCCAACAATATGCAGTGGTCCAACGACGACGTATTGATTTATAGCGGTAGCGGCGGTTGCACCTACACGCTCACGCCGCCCTCCGGCTATGTCATCTACGACTACACTTTCGAAGTGGTCAACAGTGGCCATTCTG
>JAHAWW010000259.1 GCA_018383375.1 Prevotellamassilia sp.
CCGAAGGCTTCGGGTCAAAATTTGCCGGCCGTGTGTTGGGCACGTTCGGACGTTTCGGCGTGTTGTCTTTCAATGGCAACAAGATGATTACGACCTCGGGCGGCGGCGCGTTGATTTGTCGTGACGATGAGAGCAAAAACAATGTCATGTGGTATGCCACGCAGGCTCGCGATGCTTATCCTTATTATCAACACACGGCTATCGGCTATAACTATCGTATGTCGAATATATGTGCCGGTATTGGTCGCGGCCAGATGACTGTAGCGCAGCAACATATCGACCACCACAAGCATGTGCAGGCTCTTTATCGGGATTTGCTGAAGGATGTGGAGGGTGTGACGCTCCACGAAGCGCCTAACGAGAAATTCGACTCTAACTATTGGCTCTGTACGATTGAACTTGACCCCACATTGCAGATAAAAGGTCAGGAGAATGCTTACAAGGAGGTGATTAAGACGGCCGTGGGCGGCGCTGCCGGTGTCATTCACATGGTTGACAGCCCGACTACCGATTGCCAGCCGAACGACAACGTTGAGGCTCTGCGCGTGTTTATGTTGGGCAAGAAGATTGAGGCCCGTCCGGTGTGGAAACCGATGCACAAACAGCCGGTCTATGCCGGTGCTCCGGCTTATCTCAATGGGGTGTCGGAGGCGGTGTTTAAGGTGGGTATGTGTCTGCCTGCCGGTCCTTATGTTTCAGATGACGATGTGCACTATATCGTGGATTGCATCAAGGAGGCCATTGTGAGATAAAGGCCTTTGCTTGACCTTAGATAGAATGAAGAGGTGGACTGACGTCGGTGAATGGCGTGAGTCCACCTCTTTGCGTTGATGATGGTGACGAGATTGGGTAGGGTGGAATGACTGAATAATGGCAGGATGGCCGGGACGATGTTATGATTGCGACATGTTTGCCCGGCTGATAAGGCTTGAGTGTGTCATATCGGTGTCATATCGGATGTTGGGCTTGCGTATGTTTCTGTGATAATCTGTCTCATATCCTCCAATACTTTGAGAGCGTCATTTTTGTCTAATCCTGCTTTTGTTGCAACGGCTATGACATCATTATCGTTTGGTTCGATTTTGTCATTGATTGATGTTGTGCGAAATCCATTTATACCATCACTCGGCAACAGGTCGTATGCCGGGGCGAAATGCCATTCTCCATCGCTGTAGATGAATGCAAAATTCTTGGCGTGATCGTCTTTGTTTTCAATCAGATAGTTGAACACCATCAGACGATATACTTTCCAGATTTCCACCACATTATGGGTCAGGGCTGAACATGCTTGAAAGATATGGGTGTAGTCTATGCTCGGCAAGCGATAGTCAGCTCTGATAAGTCCGGCAATGCTTACTACATGCACTTTGCCTTCAACAGTCCGGTCAAAGCGTTCTACGCCGAAGTATTTCCCCTCAAACAGTCGAGTCTCCGGCATTTCTATTCCGCATTGTTTTGCAAGGAGGGAGTAATGGTACTCATCTACGCCAATATGTTTCGGGTCTCTTTTTGCACGAAACTTTACCAGCCATTCTTTTCCCTCAAAACGAGTAAATATCTTGGGACGGGCACCACCGGGTGAGCCTCCTCGGTGTTGAAATTCTGCTATGCCTTCGCCTAAGTAATCTTCACTGTCAAGTATATGCTCGGCTTCCAAAGCCAATTTCTCGAAATCGCTGTAGTCGTTCCTGGACTCAACGCTTTTATCCGGACGAAATTCAAGTGCTCCACGTCCTGCTGAACCTACCAACGCCATACGGTCAAGTAATGATAAGGAATGGGGATTGATGCCATTTTGCTGCAAATATCTGTCTAAAATCAACAATCCCCAGCCATCAGGCAAACAATCATCGAAGACTCCAAACCCACCACTGAAAGGGCTGGGCTTTGCAATAAATACTCCACTGCGTAATGGCAACTCAAAAGGAGAAATAGAGAAACCGGTGTTGAGCCACTCTGCCGAATACTCAAATGCACACAATCCGTCTTTGGTCAAAGCCAAACGGCCGACCAAATGATGGGCATATATGACTTCTATCTGTTTGATGCTATCCATTTTTCTTGCCTCTTTGACGTGAAACACTTCGCTCATTCAACACATCGTCGAGTGTCTGATACTGCTTTTGTGCAAAGAGGGCATCAAACTCTGAAAGTGTGTTCAAGGCAAACCCGATATGAAGCAAACCTTTCAAAGAGATTTCTCCGGTCTGCTCAAATCTGCGATAAGTGGCAAATTTAATCCCTGCTCTTGCTGCCAATCCTTCTTGGGTCAAGTCCAGTTCCAACCTCCGGGCCTTTACCCTTGCTGCAATTTGCAAAGCCACATCCTTGGGTGATGATATATTAAGCGCTATCATATTGTTTGTAGTACGTAAAATATGGAGGTAATAAATAATATTTTGTTTACTGCAAAGGTAGTCAAAGTGCGGTATATATCAATGGATGTTGGACAACTTTTCGCAATGAATGGCTCTAATCTGTTTATTTTGCCTTATCTTTACATCATTAACTTTATGCTTATTGACCTATGATTGAATTTGATAAATCTCTATTGGACGAATTGCTGGCTAAGGCTGGTGAAAATCCCCGGCTGCGGCATTGTTTGGACTTGCGCACTACGCCGGCGGATACGAGTCAACGCATTTTGAACGCTTTGTTGCCGGGGACTATTGTGCCTATTCATCGCCATGAGGACACGGACGAGACGGTGATTTGCGTGATGGGTGAGTTAGACGAGGTGATTTATGATGAGGTGGTCTTGCCGGGAGGTGAAACTGAGATGAGGGAGGTCCGGCGTGTTCATCTCTCTGCGGCGAATGGCTCCCTGGGCTGTCAGGTGCCTAAGGGGACTTGGCACTCGGTCGAGGTGAAGGTGCCTGCTGTGATTTTTGAAGCAAAAGACGGGGCTTACAAAGCCGGATGAAACGGATTGGTTTATAAATGAGACGGTTTCCGTTTAATCTGGTTTATCCGTGGTTTGATTGAACGCGGATTGAACGGATGAATCGGATTGGTTTATATATAAGACGGTTTCCGTTTAATCTGGTTTATCCGTGTTTTTTTTGAACGCGGATTGAACGGTTGAAACGGATTGGTTTATAAATGAGACGATTTCCGTTTAATCTGATTTATCCGTGGTCAGTACATTAAAGGTCTCAATTTCTCTTAAACTAAATATCGGCGGCATCGCTCACTTGGATGAGGATGCCGCCGATGTCTTATGTGTAGACTTAATCAGTCTTTATGAGGATTGATTAGTCGAGCTGAGCGAGTTTGTTGTCAGAGCCGAGAACGTCTACAATTTTGTGTTCGTAGAGTTTCTTCATAGCGTCACGAGCCGGACCGAGGTACTTGCGGGGGTCGAATTCACCCGGTTTCTCAGCGAAGACCTTGCGCACGGCAGCGGTCATGGCCAGACGAGAGTCTGAGTCGATGTTGATTTTGCAAACTGCGCTGGCAGAAGCCTTGCGGAGCTGCTCTTCGGGGATACCAACGGCGTTGGGGAGTTTGCCACCAAACTTGTTGATGGTGTCTACCTCGTCCTGGGGTACGCTTGAAGAGCCGTGGAGCACGATGGGGAAGCCGGGGAGTTTCTCCATAACAGCGTCGAGAACGTCGAATGCCAAGGGGGGAGGAACAAGACGGCCGGTCTTCGGATCACGGGTGCACTGTTCGGGGGTGAACTTGTAGGCGCCGTGGCTGGTACCGATAGAGATGGCGAGGCTGTCGCAGCCCGTACGGGTAGCGAAGTCGATTACTTCTTCGGGTTTGGTGTAGTGGCTTTCAGCGTGGCTTACTTCGTCTTCCACACCGGCCAATACGCCGAGCTCGCCTTCAACGGTTACGTCGAACTGGTGAGCGTAGTCTACAACTTTCTTGGTGAGGGCTACGTTTTCTTCGTAGGGAAGGCCTGAACCGTCAATCATCACTGAGCTGAAGCCCATGTCGATGCAGCTCTTGCAGGTTTCGAAGCTGTCACCGTGGTCGAGGTGAAGAACGATTTCAGGGTGGTTGCAACCGAGTTCTTTGGCATATTCAACAGCACCTTCGGCCATATAGCGCAGAAGGGTCTGGTTGGCGTAAGCACGAGCGCCCTTAGATACCTGAAGGATAACGGGGCTCTTCTTTTCGCTGGATGCCTGGATGATGGCCTGCAACTGCTCCATGTTGTTGAAGTTGAAGGCGGGGATGGCATAGCCGCCATTGATGGCACGCTTGAACATTTCACGCGTGTTGACCAAGCCTAAATCTTTGTAGTTTACCATAACTTTTGAAGTTTTTATTGATTAGGGTTTGAATTGCTTGAATATTATATAGGAGTGTTTGCCTCTTGGGCATACTTCTCTTCTTGAGAGGCAAAGTTACAATTTATCGGGCTTAAATCGCAAGATTTTGCCACGCTTTTTGCGTTTCGTCGCCTCTTGTGGGCACGAAAAGGGCGTTTTTTGTTTGGTTTGACCCTTTACCAAGCCTAAAAGTCGTAACTTCGCACCGTTCAACGCTATGTGCCCACCCTACGAACCTGATGTCATGACCTATAAACAAGAAACTATCAAACCTTATAATGCCGAGGGCGACAAAGCGCCTCAGGTGGAGCAGATGTTTGACGGCATTGCCCACTCTTACGACCTGCTCAACCACATGTTGTCTTTTGGCATTGATAAGCGTTGGCGCAAGGCAGCTGTCAAGTCTCTTCGGCCATACGCTCCGCAAGAGGTGCTTGATGTGGCCACTGGGACGGGCGATTTTGCTTTGCTCACGGCGCGTATGCTGAGGCCTCAAAGGTTGCTCGGCATTGACCTTTCTGAAGGGATGCTCTCGGTGGGGCGTGAGAAGGTGAAGAAGGCGGGCCTGTCTGATGTGATTGAGCTCCGCAAGGCCGACTGCCTGCAGTTGCCGCTCGACGAGGCTTCTTTTGATGCCATCACTGTGGC
>JAHAWW010000260.1 GCA_018383375.1 Prevotellamassilia sp.
AAATCAGCGTGATACAAGGGGCGTGATTGTGTGATTGGGAAAAAGGCAACATTTTGGGGGTATAGGGAAAGCGGCGAATGGCGAGGCAAACTCGTTTCAATTGCCGAGCCGCAGACCAACCGGCAAACCTGAAGGGCCACTCAAACAAAAATCAACTATCAAACACACCACTTTCCTGCCCGTGTTGGGCCACCTCATACACGTCATTATTCAACACCCCAAACACAACCCGTTCGTTATGTCACCGGCCATTAGTGTCACGCCTTAGCGCACCTTGACGGTGCGGCTACGGGCATCCCACACTTTGCGTGCCGTGGTGGGCGCTGAAAGGGGTGCCTGGGTGGGGCGGCCTTGAAGGTCGTGCCACTGCCGCGAAACGGTTTGGTCGGTCGTGGGTGTGGTGACTGCGCTGCTGCTGCCGGGCATGGTGAAGGTTACTTCCCGCTGCACCGTCCACGGATGGCGCACCATGAGGCGGTAGGTCTCACCCGAAACGAGACCGCTGAAGGCGATGGTGTCGGTTTCGCTCTCGCCGACCGGCAAAAAACAATAGTCGGCATGGGCCGGACCATTGTGGTCGCCGGTGATGTCGGCGCGAATAACCTCATAGGTGACAAGACTGCCTGCGCGTCCGGCATCGGGGGCATTGGTGATGGTCTGCAAAATCTCGACCACACCCTCGGCCGGAAACGAGAGCACCGGCTCGGCAAAGGTGAGGGAGGCTGGAACGGCGGTGGTGATGGCAATGGGCATGGAAAAGACGATGTGTTCATCGTCGGCCGAGAAGTGCATCGTGCGGTCGCCGCCGGCATCAAACCGGGCCATGAAAGGCAACGCGGCCGACTGGTGGGGCTCGAGGCGGATGCCGGTGAAGCCGGCGTAGTCGCCCTGGGCGAAGAGGGCCGTGTCGGTGGGCAGGGTGGTGAAGACTTCAAAAGGTGTGGTGAGTGGGAGGTCGCTCGTGTTGGTGAGATAGAGGGTGAGCGGGGTGATTTTGCCCACCTCGGGCGGCAGGCCCACGGCGACGGAGTCTATGCGGATTTCAAAACCGGTGCGCGAGAGGGTGTCGGGCAAAACGTTTTCGACGGCATAGGGACTGAGCAAAACGGCCTCTTGATTGCAAAAGAAACCCTCATAGGCCCCGGTCGGGGTGAGGTCCCAGGCCGGCTCGGCGGCATTGAGCAGGTCGAGGCGGAAATAGCCGTCGTAGTCGCCGTCGACACCCCAGTTGACGTGGAAAAGGCCGTCGGCGTCAAGACCATCGAGCACAAAGGCATGGCCGTTGAGCCGCATGGCACTGCCGGCGTAACACACCGGCCGGCCGGCTTGAATTTCGCCGCGCAACATCTGCAACCAGTCGGTGGTGGTGTATTTATAGCTGTCGGCATAGTGCACATAGGGGAAACCAAAAGCCCGTCGCAACGGTTCTTCGGCACGATGAAGGGAGGCACCGCTCGAGGCCGGTCCCCAGTTCATCTTGACGGCCATGCCCAGCCACATCGACAGACGCGCCACGGCTTCGGCTTCGGCCTCGGCGTAGGTGCCGGGAGTGTCGTAGTTGTCGCGAATGAGGCGTGTGTCGACAGACGCACCGGCGTAGACGGTGGGTATGGTGTAGTGGGTCGTGGTCCATCCGGCGAGGGAGTCTTGAAGGGTGACGAGGGGACGATGAAACGAGATGACTTCTTCAAGAGCCGTGGCCACACAGCCCACCACACAGCGCTCGGCAGAAACGCTGCCGTCGTCGGCTATATAATAGGGGCAAAGGTTGTTGTAGGGGGCCAACTGGTGACGGACGGCACTGAGCAGGGGCGCCACCACGGGACCATCGTAGGCTTCGACGGCAGTGGGAAGACCGGCTTTGAGGCGACGGTCGTAGAGTTGGAGCCACGGGGCCAAAAGCGACGAGACTGAAGAGGCTTCGGCATGACACAAAGAACCATAAGCCAAAACCTCCGGCCAGCGGTCGTCTGTCGACATCAAGGCAAAGCGCCCGGCATTGTCGGCATAGAGACGTGCTGAAGGCCTATCGACCAAGAGCGTGAGCGATGAAGGGACAACACGGCGCAACCGCTGCGTGGCTGAGGTGGAGGCCGCAAGGCGTTCGATGACGGCAGCGGCACGGCTACGGGCAGTGGGTTCGTCCACCATCCGGCCCCAAACAGACGTGAAGAGGCTCATGAAAAACAAGGCCACCAACACAGCCCTCGAGCCGTGACAGAAGGCGGCAACACGCACTTGGGTGAACAACATGACAAAGAGGCTGGGGGATGAATGACTATAACAGAGGAGAGTGAATGCGGGTGTGGGACTCGAGCAACCTGCGGCGCCACGGGCGATGACGCCACTGGCTGAGTTTGACTTCTTCGCAGCCTTTAAGGTCGTCTTCAAAAGCCTGCCGCAAGGCTTTGGCAGCAGGATGGCCATAGATAAAGGCATTGGCCTCGAAGTTGTTTTCAAAACTGCGGAAGTCCATGTTTGACGACCCCACGGTGCACCAATCGTCGTCGGCCACGGCACACTTGCTGTGGAGGAAACCTTCGCGATAGGTATAGACCTTGATGCCGGCCTGAAGCACGACGGTGAAGTAACTGTCGTTGACATAGCGCAGCCAAAAGGCATCGGGACGCTCGGGCACCATCAGACGGACGTCGACACCGCTCATGGCCGCCGTCTGGAGCGCTTGAAGCACGGGTTCGGTGGGCATGAAATAGGGGGTCTGTATGTAGACGTAGCGCCGGGCGTGTTGGATAATCCACGTGAGGCCATACATGATTTCGGGATAGCGCGAAACGGGATTGGAGGGCACGATTTGCATCAGGCAGTCGGGCACGTCGGGACGGCCGGCCGAAGGGGCGGTGAGGCGCGGTATGGCCTCGTCGATGTCTTCGCCTTCACCACGGATAAAGCACCAGTCGGCCAAGAAGAGCCGCTGGAGGTCGGCCACGGCACCGCCCTCGATGCGCAGGTGCATGTCGCGCCACAGCCGCTCACGCCGGCTGACATAGCGCATGGCGATGTTCATGCCGCCGATGAAGCCCACACGGCCGTCGACGACACAGACTTTGCGATGGTTGCGATAGTTGACTTTGTGGGTGAGACTGGGGAAACGCACGGGCAAGAAAGCTTCGACCTCAGCACCCGCATCAATGAGTGGCTGGAAAAAGTCGAGCTTGGTGTGCCAGCAACCCACGTCGTCGTAGATGAGGCGCACCTTGACGCCCTCGCGAGCCTTGTCGGCCAAGGCATCGCGCACCAGACGGCCCACAGGGTCGTTTTCGATGATGTAGGTCTCGAGATGAATGGTCTCTTTTGCTGCAGCAAAGTCACGCAGAAGGGCCGCAATCCAAGAGCCGCCGGTGTTGTAGCCGTCGATGTGGCGGATGGGGGTCAAAACGGCGTTGTTGGTTTTCTCAAAAAGGCGGATGAGGGGGGCATAGGCTTGTGGCACGGCCTCGGGAGAGACTTGGCTCACTCCGGCCAGCATACGACGAGTCAGAAGGGCGTATTGACGCCGACTGATGTAACGATCCTTGCGAATGTTCTGACCAAAAAAATAAAAAATAATCAAGCCCAAAATGGGCAGCATCACCAACACGATGGTCCACGCTATGGTCTTGGCCGGCTGGCGGTTTTCGAGCAAAACGACAGTCACCGTACTCGCCACGAGCACGATATACACCACCACAAAGGTCCAAAAGAACAAAATTGGCCACATAGCGAGAAACCGTTTGGACTGAAAGCGTGAAAGAAACAGGCCAAGCGCACCAGCCACACAGGGCTAAACCACCACTTGACGAAGACAAAACTACAAGTTTTTTTGCGTAACGCTGTCATTCAAAGCCGTTTTTTTGTGTTTTTGCGGCGGAGAGAGGCGGAGATAAGTCCGTAACATACCAGGACTTTCAGGTAGGGTATTCAAAATTGGTATTG
>JAHAWW010000267.1 GCA_018383375.1 Prevotellamassilia sp.
TTGTTCCTTTACAGGAGTATGTGTGCGGTCAGATTACTGAATCTGAACGGTGGCACGACGGTTGTAAGAGAACGGAGAGATGGTGTCTACACCACCCTTAGCCTCGGTGATGATGTTGTCGCGGTTAACACCCATCTTAACGAGTTCGTCGGCAACAGCCTGAGCACGTTTTTCTGAGAGTTGCTTGTTGAACTCAGCGCTACCGGTCTTGCTGTCGGCGTAGCCGGTTACGAGGATCTTGTTGCCGTTAGCCTTGGCATATTCAGCAACTTCTTTCACGTTAACGAGGTCTTTGCGGCTGGCAATCTTAGAAGAACCGATGTTGAAGAATACAGACTGAGCGGTGGTAACAACCTGAGTCTTAGTCTCAACGTTGGTGACGGGCTTCTGGTTGGCGAGCATGTCGCGGAGACGAGCGTTTTCGTCCTGCTGCTCTTTGAGCGAAGCGTTGAGAGCGTCAAGTTGCTCTTTGTTCATAGCCATGAGAGCGTCTACGTCAGGAGTTTTCTCCCAAGTGTGCTTGCCGAGGTTGTAGGTAACACCTACAGAGAGGCCTACGAGCTTGTCGTAGCGACGGGTGGCAAATACGCTCTTGGCGGCATAGTTGATGTCAGCGCCATCGATGAAGCCTTCACCGGCGGTGCAGCTGAGGTCAGCAAAGATCTGAACGCGGCTGCTTACGCGGAAGTTGTTGAGCAAACCGAAGTTGTAGGTCAAAGCGTATTCGTCGGCGTTCATGTTACGCATAACACCCATACCTACGTAAGGAATAAAGTTCCACACGCGCTTCTCGTTGTAACCAAAGAGGAGGTTAGAGAGGTTGAAGGTCACGTCCTCGTGGATGTTCCAGTAGTTGTAAGAGTGGTGGTCGTCGCGGGTGTTAACCTGCTTGGCCCAAATACCGTTGAACTTGGTGCGGAGACCAATACCGGGGGTGAACCATTTACCTACGGCAACATCGAAACCGAATGTACCGCGGTCAACGCTGAACGGGTTCTTGTTGCAGCAGTTCTCCTGAGAGGTGTAAGCAGCGGTGAAGTCAGCACCGGCAGATACGTACCAGTTTGCCCAGAAAGAGTTAGTGGCTACGCTGTACTTGTGGGTAGGAATCTCAGTCTGCTGAGCCACAGCGGTGGTAGAGAGACCTACTACGGCAAGTGCAAGTAAAAACTTTTTCATAATGATTTGTTAATTATTAAAAGTGAAACAGTAATTTTATTGACGGGTTGTGGTTGAGCTGAGGAAGTTCGACACTAATGACTTCGTGCGTGCACAATTCTTCTGGTTTTCCGCAGTAAAATAATGCGAGGTGAACACAGAGCAAAGGGGAAACGCAGTTTGTCCGGTTGCCATATTGAACCTCTGCCTATCTACTGCAAAGATAGGCAGATTTGAGTAAAACAAGTAGTAAAAGGCTTTTTTTTAGCACCTTAGCAAAGATTTCTTAAACTTTTGCAAACTTCACTTTGCAAATTGTACAATACTATTTGCTTAACTAAGCATTTTCTCCAAATCGCCTGCAGTCCAGATGTGATAGATGGGTTGGCCCGAAGGAGTGAAGCGAGGATTGCTTGACGCGAAGAGTTTTTGATAGAGTTCGCGCATCTCGTCGTCTGAAAGGGCTTGGCCACAAGGCATGGCGGCGTGGCGACTCAGTGTGGCCGCGATGTGACGATTGACGCTGTCTTCTCCGCTCCCACCTCCGTCGCCGGCCTCGTCGATAAGATTGTCAATGAGCATGGCTATGTCGAGGCCTTCAGTGCCCGCAGGAATGCCACAGACCGAATAGTCTGTGCCCCCGAGCGAACTGAAGTCGAAGCCCACTGCCGTCAGGCGGGGCATTAGCGACTCAAACACAGCTGCTGCCGAGGCGGAGAGATTGAGGCTTTGAGGAAACAAAAGTCCTTGAGATATGCCGTGGCGAGATGTGAGCTGCGAATAGTATTCGTCAAAAAGTATGCGTGTATGGGCACGGTGTTGGTCTATGAGTAGCAGGCCGGCACTTGAAACAGTCACGACATAGCGACCGAGCAACTGAAAACGGGGTGCATCGGTTTGGGTCCAACGGTTTTGCTCGTCAGAGGGGAGGCTGTCATAGAGAGCGGGCTTTTGTTCCTGCGTGGGCATTGCTCCCATCAGGTCTTGTTCCATTTGGCGGAATGCATCCAATGTTTGCCTGCTTGGATGGGCTGGCGCATAACCAGCCTGAGCCGGTTTCGCTGCCGCCTGACCTGTAACCGGACCGAAGGGATTGAAGTTGGGGTCGATGTGGATTTGAGGCGGTGGGGTAGGTTGGGCTTGAGCGTCAAATACCGGTAGGTCCGGACGCCCAGTGGTGTCAAAGTCGAGTGACGGAACGGCTCCCCATTTGCCCAACGACTCCCTAACGGCAGCTTGGAGTATTTGCCATATTGCCGGGTCGTCTTGAAACTTGATTTCGGTCTTGGCCGGATGAACGTTGACGTCGATGCGCGTTGGGTCTATCTCAAAACAGAGGAAGTAGGGCACTTGGTCTCCTTCGGCAATCAAACGGTCGTAGGCGCCAATAATCGCTTTGTTGAAATAGGGATGCCGCATATAGCGGTTGTTGACAAAGAGAAACTGACGTGCAGCTTTTTTCTTTGCAGCCGACGGCGACCCCACAAAACCGTTAATCTTGACCAGCGACGTCTCTACCTGTAAGGGCAACAAGGCAGCATCTTGGTGTTTGCCAAAAAGGTCCTTGATGCGTGTGCGGAAATTGCCGGCCGGAAGATTGAGTAAGACAGACTCGGGTGTGGATAGTTTCATACCCACGGTGGGGTGGGCTAAGGCCATTCGTTCAAACTCAGCGTAGATATGAGACATCTCCGTTTGGTTTGACTTTAAGAATTTGCGCCGTGCAGGGATATTGAAAAAAAGGTTTCTTACAATGAAATTGGCACCGACAGGGCAGCCCGTGGGTTCTTGCGAAGACACTTTGCTGCCTTCAATGCGCAGGCAAGTACCCACTTCATCTTCCGGGCGGCGCGTGTTGAGTTCTACTTGGGCCACGGCGGCTATCGAGGCAAGTGCTTCACCACGAAATCCCATCGTCTGCAGATGATAAAGGTCGTGGGCCGAGCTGATTTTGGAAGTGGCGTGACGCTCGAAAGCCAAACGGGCATCGGTGGGCGACATGCCTTTGCCGTTGTCGACCACTTGAATAGACGATTTGCCAGCCTCTGCCACTACGACTTGAATGAGTGAGGCACCGGCATCAATAGCATTCTCCACCAGTTCTTTAATGACTGATGCAGGACGCTGTATGACTTCACCTGCAGCAATTTGGTTGGCCACGGAGTCGGGGAGCAGTCGGATAATATCACTCATATTTATATATAAATGCGCGGCAAGTCAAAGAGACGATGAGATATAGAGTCGAGTGTTGGCTTGGCCGTTCAGCAATTTTGGTTTAGTCTTTTAGCAATTCAAAATGTCAACGCGAGGGTAGCATTTGTAGCGGTGCTTCGTGGCGCACCGAGGGGCGTAATTCTGCACCTTTCTTCTTCGGTCGCCACTCAAAGAGATCGTATGCGTGAAGAGGGCGGATGTAGTCAAACCAAGCGAAGCCGCTCAAGTGGGTGCGCTCTTCGGGGGCCAACCCCGCCACATAAAAACATCCTTTTGAGGCCGGCGCCCACATACGTTTGAGTTTGCGATTTTGCATAGTCATACGCAAATGGGCAGTCTCAAGATAATTCTGATAAATAATGGAACTGTCTTTTTCAAGAGGGAAATTAACCACGCAGACATTACCGTCAACGCAGCCCAAGGTCATTTCGCCTCGCTCAAAATAGGCGCGAATGAGATTGCCCGCCACTTGGTTGTAGTGTACAGAGTCGAGACGCTCCACGAGCATAGCCTGCCGCATCACGTGAACGCTGTCGAGCGTCGAGTCGTTAGTCCATACTTTGATTTCTTCGCCTACAATCTGTCGGTCGTCGCTCCAAACGATGGGGTCACGGTAGAGTTGGAGCAAGTTGCCCTGTGTGGTGAATGTCATAGAGTCGGCCACGGCCTGCATGTCGCGGCGATAGGTGCGCACGTGGAAGTAGCCATGCAGGCGGCGATAGACCGAGTCGGTGTTGATGTTAAAGGTATGGAGGCGGATAGTGTCAGCGTGAACAAAAAGCGTGTCGGGGCCGTTTTTGTATTCTTTGGCCAAGGCGCGGTCATAGGCCAAAGCTTCGCCCGTCTGCTCATTGTACAAGACAAAATCACCGGCAAAGTCCTGGCCGCTTATGGTGTCACGATAGACGACGTTGTTGAGTGCCTTCATTTCGCCGTTATCTTTATTGTAGAAGACACTGTCGCCCACCAAAGTCTTGCCTTTGTTGAATATCTGAGAGCGATCAAAGAGTTTGGCTTGCCCAGTCTCGCTATTGTAAGTACCGTTCTCGGTATAGATGCGGCTGTCGCCGCTGTAAATGTTTGAGCGCCCCTTGACATCAGCCCATTTTGTGATGGTGTTGTAGTGGAGCGTGTCGGTCACGAGAGAGTCTTTGCCGTTGAAGAGTTTGACGTTATAATAAAAGTCCGCCTTTCTGGTGTTGGTGTAATATTCTCCCCAATCGGAGGTGAGAATATCTTTGCCGTCGATGAGTTTTCCGCCGTCGAAGAAATAGGCCATACTCTCCAAACGGTCGTAGTTGAGTGAGTCTGTGTATAGGGTTTGGTTGCGATGCTTAAGCACCACATGGCGTCTCACCTCAGCCAGCAGTTCGTTGCCGCTGTATCGGAGTTGCTCGCCGTCGAGCGAGAGGGTGTCGCCTTGTATGAGATGTACGTGACCAAAGGCTTCAAACGAATTGCCTGCTTGAAAATAGACCGCACTGTCGCACGAGAGGGTCATACCTTTATGTCGAAACTTCACGTTGCCAGCCAGACGTTGGGCGTCGGGGTTGGTGAATTGGTCGTACATTAGGCGGTCGGCGTGCAAAAGATAGACGCGTTCGTCATCGATAGGCACAGCGAGGTGCTCGCCCTGCCGCGAAGCCGACCAAACCGTCGGAGAGAGCAGGGCGAGTATCGCAGCAAAAAGCGGCCACTTTTTGCGTATAATATGCCTTACACCAAGGTTCATTTAATCCAGCCTTGATATTTGAAGTCTGCTTGACGCCAATTGGGGTTAATGCGGACGTAGGTGTTTTTTACCTTGTCGGCTATCCATTTCTCCACGACCTCTTCGCAGCGCTTTTCATAGACAATGTCTTTGAGCAACTGAAAGTCTTCCGACATACTTGCACGGTGGCCTTCGATACGATTTTTGAGGCGCACGATGGCGCAGACTTCCTGTCCTTTTTCATTGGTCATGCGGAAGGCCTTAGACACCTCACCCGGCTGCATATGTTCGACAATCTTGGCCACGTCGGGCACGAGGTCTTTCATTTGGAAACGGCTCGTAGGAGAATACGAAGCTTCGTCGAGGTGCGACATAATGCCGTGGTTGTTGCGGGTCTCTTTGTCATCTGAGAGGATGGGTGCAGCCTCGTCGAAGGTAAATTTGCCGCTGCGAATGTCGTCGGCAATCGAGTCAAGTCGGGCGGTGGCCTTCTCAAACTCGCTTTCGGCAATTTCAGGTTTCAGCAGGATGTGGCGCACGTTCACTCGGTCGCCTTTCTTGTCGATGAGTTGGATGATGTGGTAGCCAAACTCGGTTTTCACAATTTTCGAGACTTTCTTGGGGTCGTTGAGGCTGAAGGCGACGTTGGCAAATTCGGGCACCCACTGACTGCGGCCGGAGTAGCCCAGTTCGCCGCCGTTGCGTGCCGAGCCGGTGTCTTGCGAATAGAATTTGGCAAGGGTAGAAAATTCGCTTTCGCCAGAGTTGACGCGGCGGGCAAAGTCACGCAAGCGTTCTTCGACGCGTTCCACCTCTTCACGTTCCACGCGGGGTATGGATGTGATGATTTGCACCTCAACTTGAGTGGGCACGAAAGGCAGACTGTCTTGCGGTAAGTTTTTGAAATACTCTCTCACCTCGGCCGGAGTCACCTTGACATTGGCCGTGATTTTGCTGCGCACTTGGCGCACCTTCTCGTTGTTGCGATACATCTGTTTCTGCTGCTCGCGATATTGTGTGATGGTTTTGCGTGCAATCAGTTCGACGTTTTCGCGTGAGCCAAAGTTTTGGATGGCGCGGTTGATTTGTTCATCTGCGGCGCGTATGACGGCAGCTTCGTCCACCTCTACGCTGTCTAGTTCGGCTTGGTGGAGAAAAAGTTTCTGTATGGCCAGTTGTTCAGGGATGACACTATAAGGATTGTCGATTTGTTCACCATATAGTGCCGCGCTGATGCGGGCCTCTTCCACGTCGCTCAGCAGGATGGGCTCATCGCCCACCACCCAAATGACCTCATCCACCACGCCGTCGTCGCGGTGTTGGGCTGTGGCAGTCGTGATGCCGACAAGGGCGAGCAGGAATAAAGAGAGAAAGTTTTTGTTCATAAGTTTAGTTGACAGGTAGTACGACTCTCACGTTTTTGAGTGCTTCTTGGTCAATAATGACCGGCATGCGTTCACGCAGTGAGTTGACCCATTCTTTTTCGCGAGCCTCTTGCAGGTCGGTGAGCACTTGCGACTTCACGTCGAGATAGCTTTTGGGAGCTTCGAGTGTTTTGCCGTAGACGCCTGTAACGGGGAATTTCTCGTTGGCCTTAAATTCTTCAGAGCCGAAAACGAAGTGATCGACAATCTTGTTGTCGCCTTTTTTTACCAGCATAGGGCCACTGACGCGCACTATTATGGAGTCTTTGTTGATGGTCTGTTTGAGGGCTTTACGCCAATCTTTTTCGCCGTACTTTTTCAGAAGTTTCTGTGCCTCTTTAAGCGCCTCGTCGTTTTTGGCATAAATCACGAAACCCTTGAAACGCGGTTCGTCCCAAGTATATTTGCTTTTGTTTTTCTTAAATTGCTTGGTGAGAGCCTTGGTGTCTTTTTCGGTGGGTTCGTAAATGGTCTGTTTGCTGATTTCATAGAGCAGGAGACCGTCGTGATATTCTTGGATGAGATATTTCACGTTGATGTCTTCGGCCGAAATTTTAGCTTGCACGTCGTCGAGTATTTTCTCGCGTGTGAGTGTGCCGCCGCTTTCTGCAATCATCTTTTTTATGCGGTTTTCGGCCGAGGCCTCTTCGATACCTTGACGTTTCAAGGCGGTGTAGATTTCGTTTTTGAGTGAGTCGTAAGGTGCGAGCGTTTTGCGCTCCAGCATTTTGATGATGTGGAAGCCCACCGTTGTCTTTACGGGCTGAGAGATTTCGCCTGTTTGGAGTTTGTAGGCGGCTTCTTCAAACTCTTTGATAGTCATGCCAGGGCCAATCCAAGGCAGTTCGCCGCCGCGTGAGGCTGAGCCGGGGTCGCCTGAGAAGGTTTTGGCCAATGCGGCGAAGTCGCCTCCGGCCATCACCACTTTATATATAGAGTCGGCGCGTGTGGCGGTTTGTTCTGTTTCGGCCTGTGTGGCGCTTTGTGGCACGAGCAACAAGATGTGTGCGAGGCGGAGCATGTCGTGGCCGTCGAGGCGCTGTTTGGTTTGGTCGTAAGCACTACGGGCCACGGAGTCGATATAGGCTTCGTCCACGAGGCTCGGCATCAGTTGGATGTTTTTATATTGCTCGTATTCCTGTTGGTAACTCTTGAGTGTGTCTATGCGTGCTTCGAGCGCGGCAGCCACTTTGAGTTTGTAGTTGGCATACATTTCGGCATATTCGGCCACCGTTTTCTGTTCGACGGCACCGGCAATTTGTCCGTTTTTGTTGTAGGCATATTCAAACTCGCTGCGTGTCACGGGTGTGCCGTTGACGGTCATGACGACGGGGTCGTTGCTTTGTGCTTGTACGCACAAGGTCATGCAGAGTGTAAAGAGGGATGCGATGGTCTTTTTCATCACCTGGTAAAGATAAAAGGATTGAGAAGTAGTTTTGTGTTATATAAATGAAAAGATTTTTGCCGGTAAGGGCTGGTGTCCCCATATTCCGGCAAAAACCTTTATTGGTGTCGCAATTATTCTGAGCGGCTGTAGTTGGGTGCTTCGCTTGTGATGGTGATGTCGTGAGGATGGCTTTCCATGACGCCCGCGTTGGTGATGCGTGTGAATTTGGCATCGTGCAGACGCTCAATGGTGGCGGCGCCGCAATAGCCCATACCCGAGCGCAAACCGCCTACGAGCTGGTAGATGACCTCCTGAACCGAGCCTTTGTAGGGTACACGACCCACGATGCCTTCGGGGACGAGTTTTTTCACCTCGACAACGCCCGACTGGAAGTAGCGGTCTTTTGAGCCGTTTTCCATGGCTTCGAGGCTGCCCATACCGCGATAGGCCTTAAACTTACGGCCGCTATAAATAATGGTTTCGCCCGGACTTTCTTCGGTGCCGGCCACGAGTGAGCCAATCATTACGCTGCAACCGCCTGCTGCAAGAGCTTTCACCACGTCGCCCGAGTAGCGCAAACCACCATCGGCGATGAGGGGAACGCCTGTGCCTTTGAGCGCACAAGCGACGTCGTAGACGGCAGAGAGTTGGGGAACGCCCACGCCGGCCACGATGCGAGTGGTGCAGATAGAGCCCGGACCAATGCCCACCTTCACGGCGTCGGCGCCGGCTTCGTAGAGCATACGGGCAGCGTCGCCGGTGGCCACATTTCCTACGACAAAGTCTACGCCGCTAAACGAAGCTTTGGCTTCGCGCAGGCGGTCGATGACAGATTTGGAGTGTCCGTGAGCTGTGTCAATGACGATGGCGTCGGCACCGGCCTGAATGAGGGCTTCCATGCGTTGCATTGTGTCGGCTGTGACGCCCACGCCGGCTGCCACACGGAGTCGGCCTTTGTCGTCTTTGCAAGCCATGGGCTTGTCTTTGGCCTTGGTGATGTCTTTATAGGTAATCAAACCCACGAGTCGGCCGTTGTGGTCGATGACGGGTAGTTTTTCGATTTTGTTTTCCTGAAGGATTTTGCTGGCACTGACGAGGTCGGTCTGTTGGGTGGTGGTGACGAGGTTTTCGGCCGTCATCACATCTTCCACCTTTTTGTTGAGGTCGGTCTCAAAGCGCAGGTCGCGGTTGGTCACGATGCCCACAAGGTGCATATCGCCGTCGACCACGGGGATGCCGCCGATGTGGTATTCGCTCATCAGGGCGAGAGCTTCGTGAACGGTGCGTCCGCGCTCGATGGTGACGGGGTCGTAAATCATACCGTTTTCGGCACGTTTGACGATGGCTACTTGACGGGCCTGTTCCTCGATGCTCATATTTTTGTGAATGACACCGATGCCGCCTTCACGGGCAATGGCGATGGCCATAGGCGCCTCGGTCACCGTGTCCATAGCTGCGGTGACAAAGGGGATATGCAGCGTGATGTTTCTTGAGAACTGCGTGGAGAGGTTGACTTCACGCGGGAGAATTTCAGAATAAGCAGGAACGAGGAGCACGTCGTCAAACGTGAGGCCTTCCGTAACAATCTTGTCGGCAATAAAATCGGAAATCATAGAAGCTTGGGTTTTTATTGCGTGCAAAAGTAACTTTTTCGCGCGACCTTAGCAAGCATTCAGCGGCGTTTTTCACTTTTTTGCATTTTAACTGTGCCGTTTGTGTCGATATGCGGCATAGTCTTTGTAAAGACTAAAGAGACAACCGGCGGGGTGGGGCGCCTTGTTGTCTCTTAGGTTGTCTGTCTTTTTGACTCTTAAGTCTTTTAATCTCTTCGACCCTTTGACTTTTCGTCTATTAATCCCAGTCGTAGGGGAAACGGTCGATGTCTTCTTCGACGAGTTGGTCGCCACTTTGCACCTCAATGAGGGTGAGGTCGGTGACTGCGCGTACGGCGTGTAGGCTTTCGCGGCGGATGTTGACCACGTCGCCTCGGCCCACGGTGCGTTCCACACCGTCCACCACCAGTCGGCCGGTTCCGTCGACGAAAGTCCACACTTCGTCACGGTGGTGGTGGCGTTGGTAGCTGATGCCGTGACCGGCCGTAATGCAGAGTTCTTTGGTGAGGATTTGGTGTCCGTCGGGGAAGGTGTCTTTGCACACCACCTTATAGGTGCCCCATCGGCGCTCTTCATACATTGGGCGCACGGCCAAACCCTCGAGGTGGTTTTCGACGTCGTCGCAAGCCTTCAAGCCCGCCACGAGAATGCCGTCGGGACTGGCGGCCACCACGGCGTCGGGCATGCCGAGACAAAGCACCGGGATGTCGAGTTCGTTAAACACGTGACTGCCTTTGCAGTCTGCCGCCACGCGGGCATTACCCAACACGCAGGCGGGTATTTCGGCCGTCAAGGCGTCCCAGGTTCCGATGTCGCGCCACATGCCATTGAAGGCTTTCATTTTGGCTGCCGTTTCACATTCGGCCACTTCGTAGTCGAAACTCGTGTGAGGCAGTCGTTCAAATCCGGATTCGAATGTTTCGCGAGAGGTCATGTCCAGGCGCTTGCCGAGATGATTTTTGAGATAGCCCAGGCGAAATGCAAACACGCCTGCGTTCCATCTTGCGCCCTCGTAGACCAACTTCTCAGCTTGTTGCGGCCCCGGCTTTTCGACGAAGCGCAATACACTGCGCAGGCCGCTGTTTATATCTTCATCTTTTGCTGTAACGATATAGCCGTATTTGCTTGATGGTGAGGCAGGTGTGAGTCCTATCATAGCCAGTGTGGCTTCGCCGTTTTTCACGGCGGCGGCAATGGCGTTGATGGTGGCGAAATATGCGGTTTCGGCATAGACGTCACAGGGCATGGCCACGACCACTTCGTCGTCTGGTAGTTGGCGTTCGATAGCCAATCGGGCAGCGGCGAGGGCGAGGGCCGGATAGGTGCCGCGGCGTGAGGGTTCGATCACTAAGTCTACGTTTTGACCAAACTGAGCAGCAATGATGTCGCGCTGGTCGTCGCTTGTCACGACGGTGACATCGCCTGTGAGTCCGGCTGTCTGCATTTGTCGCATCATGCGCTGCATCATCGATTCGCGCGAGCCGTCGGGAGCGGTGAAAAGTTTGAGAAATTGTTTGGCGCGTTTGCCGTTCGACATCGGCCAAAGGCGTTGACCTGAGCCGCCTGAGAGTAGGACGATTTGCATAGATAAGTTTGTGAAATTGGGTGTGCTTCTGTGAAGGCTTCTATATTTGGCGAAATTAAGGCAAAAAAACTTATCTGCCAAATTTTCTGCCCGTATGGCCATTGTCCCGCTTTTGCTTCGTGGCCTTCGAGCCTTCGGCAGTCGTCGCTTACTTGTGTTCAAAAGTTGGCGTTGTCGTGACAAAATTCTCTGCGTTTTTGTATTTGTTAAGCAAAGGTCTAATCAAATACAAAATCCCTCATCATATGAAGTAACACTTTATGAAATACTCATAAATATTAAGCTAATAACGCATTATCTAAAGAAATATAATCCTTCGTGCTTTTCAGAAACGTCCGGAAGGCTCAAAAAATCGACTTCAATAGGTCTCGGTAAATCCTGTCATAGGGACAGTTGTTTCTGTCATAAGTCCACGAAAAACTGTCCTTATCCCCGTTAAAGCTCTGAAACACAAAAAAAGAGGCTCGCAGCCTCCCTTATCTTCTTTCTTACGTCAAAGTTACCCATCTCGGCTCGACCAACAAAAGACAAAAAGTTGCCGTTTTTTTGCCGTTACGGCCATACACCCGGCGGCGGTTTTTCATAACTTTGCAATTCAGTCAGACGACACTGCCGTTTTGGCTACACCATTATTATATATAAGGAATTTTTTTCATCATTACCATCTCATGTTAGGTCCTTGTTATCATATCGAGAAGGTCACCACCTTGATAGGCGCGCACCGCTATGGCGAGACCGACTGCCACATTCGCTTTTTGCTCACAGACAGCCGCTCGCTTGCATTCCCCGAGAGCACACTCTTTTTTGCCATACCCTCGCCACGACAAAACCCGGTGAAGTATATCCCCGACCTCTACCGTCGCGGCGTGAGAAACTTCGTGGTGGCCGATTTGCCTCAAGGCTTGACCGACACCTGTCCCGACGCCAATTTTCTCGTCGTGGTGAGTCCGCTCAAGGCTTTGCAGCGACTGGCCGAGCGACATCGCGAGGAATATGACGTGCCTGTGGTTGGCGTGACCGGTTCAAACGGCAAGACCGAAGTTAAGGAGTGGCTCTATGCCTTGCTGTCGCCCGCCATGACCGTGACCCGTTCGCCGCGCTCATACAATTCACAGGTGGGCGTGCCGTTGTCGGTATGGCTCATGGGCGACCAGACGCAAGTGGCCGTTTTTGAGGCCGGCATCTCCAAACCCGGCGAAATGGCAGCCCTCAGAGACATCATTCAGCCCACGTTGGGCGTGATGACCAATTTAGGGACGGCTCATCAGGAAAACTTCAGTTCGATGAGAGAGAAGTGTCTGGAAAAACTCTGCCTCTTCAAAGACAGCGAAGTGTTGGTCTATGACGCCGACGACCCCCTCATTGGCGCCTGTGTCGACGACGCCGGGTTTAGGGGTAAACGCATGGCTTGGTCGAGAAAAAATCCCTCAGCTCCACTCTTTGTCAAAGCCTTGACCAAAACAGGCGGTCACACCGACGTCGTCTATGTATGGCAAGGCCAAGACTATTCGCTCCACATCCCCTTTGCCGACGAGGCATCGCTCACCAACTGCCTGCATTGCCTGGCCATGGCACTGTGTCTGGGGCTACCGGCAGCGGTCATTGCCGAGCGTATGCCGCGCCTCGAACATCTGGCCATGCGTCTTGAAGTGAAGGGCGGGCAGCGCGGTTGCACCATCATCGACGACGCCTACAACTCCGATGTCAATTCGCTCGACATCGCGCTTGATTTTGTGAGCCGTCGTCGTGCCGCCCGCCGCGTGCTCATCGTTTCAGACATACTCCAAACCGGTCTGCCGGCCGATGAACTTTATGCCAAGGTGGCCGAAATGGTACAGGCGCGAGGCATTGACCTGCTTGTGGGAGTGGGCCATGAGATTTGTCGTGCTCGCCACTGTTTTGAAGGGATGAAAGACAAAGCCTTTTTCGCCGATGTCGACGCACTGATGGCAGACGGTCTGCTCGACCGCTTGAGCGGCTCCACCGTGCTGGTTAAGGGTGCCCGCTCGGCCGGATTTGAACGCATCACCGACCGGCTTTCGCTCAAAGTGCACGAGACCATTCTCGAGGTAAATCTTGGCGCCATTGCCGACAATCTAAACTTCTATCGCTCACACCTGCGCCCCGAGACCAAGGTGACGTGTATGGTCAAGGCTTCGGCCTACGGTGCCGGCAGTGTCGAGGTGGCGCGAACGCTCCAAGACCGCGGCGTAGACTGCCTGGCTGTGGCCGTGGCCGACGAGGGTGTGGCCCTTCGCGAAGCCGGCATCACGGGCAGCATCATGGTGATGAACCCCGAAATGACTTCGTTCCGCACACTGTTTGAACACCGCCTCGAGCCCGAAGTCTACAATTTCGGTCTGCTTGAAGCCCTCATCAAGGCCGCCGAGCGCGAGGGCATACAGGGTTTCCCCATTCACCTCAAGCTCGACACCGGTATGCACCGGTTGGGTTTCAACCCCAAAACCGACATCGCTCAACTCATCGACCGCCTGCACCATCAGTCGGCCTTGATGCCGCGCTCGGTGTTTTCGCACTTCGTGGGTAGCGACTCGCCAGACTTTGATGCCTTCTCTGCCGAGCAATTCCGGCTTTTCGACGAGGCTTCGCTTCAGATTGTCCATGCTTGGCCTCACCGCATTTTGCGCCACATCTGCAACAGTGCCGCCATTGAGCGTTTTCCCGAAAGACAACTCGACATGGTGCGCCTCGGTCTGGGCCTCTATGGCGTAGACCCCATCGACAACCGTATGCTCCACAACGTGACGACACTCAAGACCACCATTCTTCAGATACGCGAAGTGGCAGCAGGCGACAGCATAGGCTATTCGCGCCGCACGTTTGTAGATCGTCCCTCGCGCATTGCCGCCATCCCCATAGGCTACGCCGACGGTCTCGACCGCCGACTGGGCAATCGCCGCGGTTATTGTCTCGTGGGCAACCAAAAAGCACCCTATGTGGGCAACATCTGTATGGACGTCTGCATGATAGACGTCACCGACATTGACTGCCAAGAGGGCGACACCGTCGAAATCTATGGCGACCATCTGCCCGTCACTGTCCTCAGCGACCTGCTTGAAACCATTCCTTATGAAATACTCACCTCAGTCTCAGACCGCGTGAAAAGAGTCTATTTCCAATAAAACCAACCTTACAAATAAACATCAACAAAGCGGCCCGGCCACTTGCCTCCAAAGAGCAAGTTGAGCCGGGCCGCTTATACATGGCCTCGTCTGAGGCTGTTGATTCAGTCTCGCCTAATCATCAATCAAAATCTTCTCGTCTACTTTCATCATACATCTTGCAGGCTTCACTCAGCCTTTGGTGCATCTCTCGGACCAGGCAGCGTGGAGACATCACTTTCACTCCCGAGCCGTACGACAGCAATACGGAATAAAGTTCGACATTGACCACCACCACAATCTCTACCACGCAAGAGCCGTCTTTATGGCGTCTCAACAGACGCTGTGAGGGATGCAACGGTTTGGTCAGAATATAGTCGCTTTGCTCTGCCGATGCCCAAATCTTAATGCGTTGAGACTTCAGGCCAGAATTTTTGGTCACGCCGATGACATCGTCGAAAAAGTGAGACGGGTCGAAGTCGGGGTTATCGCGATAGGGGCTGTCTGAGGGACGAATGTCGATGATGCGGTCGAGCGCAAGGTTAAACAGTACGAGGTCCTTTTGTCGGGAGCCGTAGAGAAACCACCGGTTGCGAAATTCCTTGAGCAGGTGAGGGCAGATGACGAAGTCGTGAGGCTCGCGCGCAGTGAACGATTGGTATGAGATACAAAGCGTCTGTCGATTACGGATGTGGGCATAAAGCGGTCCGAGCCACTTCAAGCCTTTCAAGTTGGGCACATTGTCGAAATGTACAATCGGTCGTTTTGTCTTGCCCGTAAGTGCGAGTTTCTCTTCAAGCCGGCTCACCACGTCGCTCAATTCCATAAACTGTTCGAAGTCCTGGAGCTGCCGCAACATATCTACGGCCTCGTGCAGTCCCTCAATGTCGTTTTTCGACAGCGGCATGCTCGTGATGCTATAGTCAGGGTCGGCATAGCGATAATACTTATGGTCGTAGACCTCTATCGGCGCATTATATCCCAGCTTGTCTGAACGCATCATCTGCAAGTCGGCCTGAATGGTGCGTACACTCACACCCCGCGAGATGCCTTCACAGTCGTAGAGCGCTTCACTGCAGGCCTCCACCAAGTCTTCGATGGTCCAGCGACGGTAGCGGTTGCTGAGGCAGTTGTCTATTGTTTTGTAGCGGATTAAAGCGTTTTTATTTGCAGGCATATAGAAGGAAAGGATAAGATAAAGTCAAATATACCGGAAAACCGCAGAGCCATTTCGGTGACACTGCTGCAAAACTACGCAACCATTCTGCAATCTATTTGCGTAGTCGTCAAAAAAAGCGTATTGCAACTAAAAAAACGCTTGTCTGGCTTTGTTGTTCAAATGAATTTCTGTGAATCGGTGAGGAAAAGACCCGTGTCAAGCAGGCGCACAGAGGGGATGACCGGTAGGGCCACAAAAGAGAGCGTGATGAAGGGGTCAATGCCGGGATTGACGCCCAACTGATGAGCCACTGCTTCAAGACGACTGATGCGCTCAGCCACACTGTGGGCATCGCCTGTGGCCATCAGTCCGAAGGCCGGGAGAGCCAAAGCATCCACCACACGGCCACCCGAGGCTATCACATATCCGCCGCCCATATCGCGCAGCGCATTTGTTGCCACGGCCATGTCTGTGGGATTGTCGCCCGCACACACCACGTTGTGCGAGTCGTGAGACACGCTTGTGGCCACGGCGCCGTTTTTAATGCCGTAGCCCGCAATCAGACACACAGCCATATTGCCGTTGCGCCCGTGTCGCTCTATGGTGGCCAACAGCGGCAGGGTGCGCCATTCGTTCTCCTTGAGCGGTTTCAGGTTGGTGAGCAGTTGGCCCTCAACAAGCTCAAGCGCCACGTTGCGAAGCCGCTCCGGCAGAGTGAAATCATGGGGTGTGAGCGTGCGGAACTTCACGGTGTTTTCAAACGTCCGCTCTTCTCTATGCTGCTTGGGAGCAGAGCCTGCATCTTGAGGTTGCCACGCCACCCTGCCGTCTTTAATAACCCAGTCGATGTGCACACAGGTAGGATCGGTCACGACGATATCGGCCCGATAGCCCTCTGCCACGCGCCCTCTGTCTTTCAAACCATAATAACGGCACGCGTTGTCTGAAGCCATAGCAGCCACTTCGGGCCAGCTGAACCCCATAGCCAGAGCCATACGCACGATATAAGAAATGTGTCCCTCGCGATGGATGGTGGCCAGATGCTTGTCGTCAGTGCAGAAGGCGAAACGCTTTATGTCGAGGCCTTGAGCGGCGATTATCGTGAGCAGTTCGCGGGCATTTCGTGCTCCGCTGCCTTCACGCACGTAGATGTTCATCCCGCAGTTGTAGCGGTGGAGCAGAGCCTCTCCCGTCACACATTCGTGGTCGTTTTTCACGCCTGCGGCAGCATATTCCTCCACCCATTCTTCGGGCATTCCGGCCGTGTGGCCATCGATTGTCTTGTCTTTGAAAAGATGGATTTTATCTAAAATCTCCGGCCGTTTGTTTTTCACGTCAACAAAACACATCACCTCGCCCAGCCCCACCACATCGTTGCGACAGACGTACGGCTTCATGTCGGTAGCCGTGAAGGCTCCGGCGCCATTAGTGTCGAAAGGCGTGGCCGGAACGCTTGAGGGCACTACCGTGAAGACATCGATTGGCGCACGTTGGGCTTCTTCAAGAAACAAATCAAGAGCAGGTGCTCCGCCCACATTCACCGCTTCGTGTGGGTCGGCAATCACCATAGTCGTGCCCTGTGGCAAAACAGCCTCGCCAAACGCTTGCGGCAACACCATACTCGACTCAATGTGTACATGAGCGTCGACAAAACCAGCCGTAATCACCCGGCCGCTACAGTCTATCCTCACACAGTCGCGGTCTGTGATTGGTCGGCCAATCTGCTCTATGCGTCCGTTTTTTATCAACACGTCGGCATCGAGCATACGCCCGGTAGCGACGTCGACCACGGTTCCGCCTTCCAGAAGCAGTCCGGCGGCCACATTCTCGTATTTGGTGTTAGCTTTCATTTTACAGAGATTTTAGAGTAAATATGAATGATTAGGGCAAATGTAGGGAGAAAAAGCCTAAGTTCAAATCCATATTCCCAAAAATTCATTCCGCAACGCTCAGGTATTCGCGCTTTCAGACCGCCACCCTGCCGTCATCCCGCGTCGGGCACGTAAAATTCGCAGAAAAAAGAACGGCTCAAAATCCTAAGATTTCAAGCCGTTCTGAGGAGGTACCCAGCAGATTCGAACTGCTGTACACGGTTTTGCAGACCGCTACCTAGCCACTCGGTCAGGGTACCCTGTTTTGTTTAACCGGTGCAAAGATAAGGCGTTCTTTCCGTTTGACCAAACATTTCGGCAAATTTTCTCCTTTTCGGCGGTTAAAGGGGCTGTA
>JAHAWW010000270.1 GCA_018383375.1 Prevotellamassilia sp.
GATACCTTGCTTATGATTAGTGAGTGGCAGAGAAAGTCTGAACGATTGAGAAACCTACTTCGTCGAGGCTGAAGGTGAGGCGGTCGATCTTGTTGGTGTAGTAGTTGTAAGCAATAACGGCGAGAGAACAGGTGGCGATACCAGAGGCGGTGTTTACAAGAGCCTCAGAGATACCGGTTGCAAGAGCGGTAGAGTCCGTACCACCGTCGCCGGCAGACATAGCCGAGAATGACTTGATCATACCGAGCACAGTACCGAACAGACCGGTCAGCGTACCGAGCGTTACGATAGTACCGATGATGGGAAGGTTTTCCTGCATCATAGGCATTTCGAGAGCGGTGGCCTCTTCAAGCTCTTTCTGGATGGCGAGGATTTTCTGCTCTTTGGTCAGAATGGTGTTCTCTTCCATTTCTTTGTATTTCTTCAAGGTAGCGCCTACAACGTTGGCTACAGAACCGCGCTGCTTGTCGCAGAGTTGCTGAGCTTTAACGAGGTCGTTAGCTTGGAGAGCCACTTTGATGTCGGACACGAACTTGGTGAGGCTGGTGCGGCCGTAAGCGTTGCGGATAGCGAAGTAACGCTCAATGGCGAAAGCAACTACAGAGAAGAGGAGGGTCCAGATGATAGGCACCACGAAACCACCCATATATACAGTACCGATGAGGCCTGCAGGCTCGATGGCTTCAGCGTCAGACAAGCAAGCGAAAGCAGCGCCGATGTCACCTTTGAAGTTGCTGGCTGAACCGAATACGAAGAGATAGATTGCCACGGCGATAACGGCGCAGGCAATGATTACGAGAAAACCGGATTTGATGCCGGTGAAACCTTTAGCTTGTTTCTTAGCTTTGGGAGCACCCTTGGGTGCAGTAGCATTTGTTGTTGCCATTGTGTTAATAAGATTAAGTGTTTGAAGTATTTAGTTGTTTGATTTTGATAGTATTAGCGTTTTGATGACGTTGAAGTGCCATAAGCCTATGACGTACAACGAAGCAAAGATAATTATTTATCTGTGCCACTACAAACCGAATACATAAATTAACATTTGCCCAGCGCCACGTTTTGACAACTCGGCTTTTCAACGCAAATATAAAGACTTCGTTTGAAACTTGGCGCGCTTCGGCCGTTTTTTTGTGTATTTGGGCATGTAATGTCACATTTTTGTCACAATACCGAACCTTTTTAACTGTTTGATGGTGCTTGCCCAAGGGCAATCCTTGTATTCTTATACGGGTTTTATAAGTGAGAGAAAACGCTGCAACTGTACATTCAAGGCGTATAATTAGCTGAGTTTATCGATGGTTTGGTATGTAGAGTCGTGTCAAGCAACTCTGCACGACTCTGCATTGACTCACCGCTTACACCAAGCGTCTCCGAAAGGGCAGCAAAGTGGTGGGTGTGATATACCATAGAAACATAAAAAAACTCGCCGACCAACTGAGGGGCGGCGAGGCTATGGTAAAACAGAAGGGTCGTTCTGAGGCTTTCCTCGGATTAGGTCGCGCGGATTGCTTTGATTTGTTCAGAGTTGCCCTTGCTTTAGGTTTATCTTATGATGGTGGCTTCTCGGTCGGGGCTTACCGATATGATTTTGATAGGCGTAGCTGTGGCCTTCTCAATATAAGCAATGTAGTCTTTGAAGGCCTGGGGCAATGCCTCTTCGCTGCGGATGTCGGACAGTGGAGTTTTCCAACCGGGCACTTCCTCATAGACAGCTTCCCAACCCTCTGTGTCGTAGGGCATTTCGGTAGTCACTTCGTCGCCTTTTTTGTAGGCTGTGCACACCTTAATCGTGTCGAATCCATCGAGCACGTCGCCCTTCATCATCACGAGATCGGTGACACCATTAATCATAATGGCATATTTCAAGGCCACGAGGTCGAGCCATCCGCAGCGGCGGTTGCGTCCGGTCACGGCGCCGTATTCGTTGCCGATGTGGCGGATGGTGTCGCCAGTCTCATCAAACAGTTCCACTGGGAACGGACCGCTACCCACTCGGGTGCTGTAGGCTTTGAAGATGCCGAAGATGTGCCCGATTGTGTTGGGGGCTACGCCGAGACCGGTGCAGACGCCGCCCGACGTGGTGCTTGAAGACGACACGAAGGGATAGGTGCCGTGGTCAATATCAAGGAGCGAGCCTTGTGCGCCTTCGGCCAAGACGTTTTTGCCTTCGGCCAGGCAGCGGTTTATCTCAAACTCAGTGTTGGTCAGGTGGAAGCGCTTCATATATTCCACACCTTCTTTCCACACCTTTTCCTCTTCGGTGATGTCGAAGTCGGTGTAGTTGAGGTCTTTCAATATTTGCAGGTGGCGTGCCTTTAAGGCCTCGTATTTTGCCTCAAAGTTTTCGAGGATGTCGCCCACTCTCAGGCCGATGCGGGCAGCCTTGTCGCTGTAGGTCGGACCGATGCCTTTGCCCGTGGTGCCTACTTTGCTCTTGCCTTTGGCTGCCTCGTAGGCTCTGTCAAGCACGCGGTGGGTGGGCAGGATGAGGTGGGCGCGGCGGCTGATATGCAAGCGGTCGGTCAGTGTGTAGCCGGCCGTTTCAAGTTCGCGGGCCTCGGCCATAAACAGGTCGGGGGCAATGACGCAACCGTTGCCGATGATGTTGATTTTGCCTTCGTCGAAGATGCCTGAGGGGATGGAGCGCAAGACAAACTTCTTACCGTCGAAGATAATGGTGTGTCCGGCGTTGGGACCGCCGGCGAAGCGGGCCACAACGTCATAGCGCGGGGTGAAGAAGTCCACCACCTTGCCTTTGCCTTCGTCACCGAAGACGATGCCCAACAGGGCGTCAACTGTTCCTTTTGCCATGATATGTCTGTCGTTTTTTTGATTTCAATAATGTGGGTGAATGGCTCGTTGATGCTTGTTGCCGAAGTTTCAGTCTGGTTTTCAGACGCATTTTCAAGGCCATAAACCACGCAAAGATATGTTTTTTCCGCGATATGGCCCTCCTGTGTGTCTAAAAATCAACTTTGTGTGCCGTCTTTGCTGCTATATGAGGCCCCAATCGACTTATTGCGGCATTCTTCTGAAAAACATAATGCGTCGGCTCAGACCTTTTTGGCCCAGTGTACGTAACTCGTAACTGCCCGGCTTCAGGCGGCGAAGGTCGACCTGGCGTGCCATTGGCTGTGTGAGCAAGGCTCTGCCGCTCAGGTCACACACCATTACAAATGGCGCCTTTTCCACGCTGTCGGGCAGGGTGAGGCGGTCGTGGCAGACGGTGATAGGGCTGTGTATGTTAGTCTGTGTGTCGTCGCCGTGGCTCACATCGGGCAGTGGCGACTCATTGCCGTAGGCGTCGACAGCCGTCACCACATAGCGGTCGGCCATCTGTTCGGGCAGGGTGGGGCAGAAGTCGAATGCTGTGGTGTCCAGACGTGTGGCCAACAGTACAGGGCCGCGCTGGCCGGCCGACTCGTTAATGCGATAGACATTATAGCTCACGGGCACATCTATGTCATTGTCTTTCACCCGCTTCCATGTGAGTTTGACTGTCCAGTTTTCGGTGGTCTGTGCCACTTGTGGCGTCGGCGGAGCCACGCTGTCGAGCCAAGTCATGGGCGGCAATTTGGCCGGTTGGCGGTAGAAACTCTTTTGTAGGTAGTCGTAAAGTCCTTTGACGTTGTCTGTGAGAAATCGGCTTCTGAAGTGGGCACTGCCACCGATGTGGAGTTGGCGGGTGAAGTGGAGTTGACGGGTGATGACTGACAGCGGCCAGTTTTTTTCTTTTTCGCTCAAGAAATAAATGCCCAGCCCCGGTACGACGGGTTTCCCGGTTGATGTTTCTTGCCAGTCTTGGGCGAAGGGATAGAAGTGCCGCCCGTCGAAATACATCATCGGAAAGAGCATGTCCATAAGTCCCTCGGCCAGCCATGCCTGCGCATCTTGCCAAACAGCGTCGCGGGCGTTCCAGCCATAGCTGCTCTGTCGCGGCAGGTCGGCTCTTTTGCCCACGGGCGAGCAACTCATTTTTATCCAAGGCCTTACGGCTTTGACGCGTTCATGTATTTTCCTCACCACACGTGTCACGTTGTCGCGTCGCCAATCGGCCACGGGTTTGCCGCCGCCATATTTGGCGTAGGTCTTGCGGTCGTTCCACGGGATGGACTGTTCGGGATAGCGGATATAGTCGAGGTGAATGCCGTCAACGTCATAGTTTTTTGCCACCTCTTCGCAGAGTCGTGCCAGATAGTCGGCCGTTTCGGGCACGCCGGGGTCCATCATCCACTGGTCGCCACAGAGGCGGCACAGGCCGGGTTGTTTTTGGGCTATGCCTTGTCGGCCCAGACTTTTCATGGCTTTGGCGTTGCCTATGGGGAAGGCCACCATCCATGCGTGCAGTTCCATGCCTCGGCGGTGGCACTCTTTGATGGCGAAGGCCAATGGGTCAAAGGTCGGCGCCTTGCCGGCGGTGCCGGTGAATATGGCGTCCCAAGGCTCAATGGCCGAGGAGTAGGCCGTGGTGCCACGCAGTCGGGCCTGAAAGAGCACGGTGTTGATGCCGGCGGCTTGCAGTTGGTCGAGGATTTGGCAGAGCGCTTTCTGTTGGGCCTCGGCTTGCTGGGTGGTGCGTGCCGGTCGTGCCGGCCAGTCCAGTCCGCTGTATGTGGTGATCCACACGGCCCTCACTTCATATTGGGGCTGTGGCTGACTTAAATTCAAAAGGTCTTGGGCTTTGGTCTGAACCAGTCCGACCAAGAGGAGTAGGCTGCAAATGGCTTTTTGCATAAGTGTGTGTCTATTTACGGGCTTCGCGTAGCAGGGCTGTGATTTCGCCGCGCGGCACACCGAGTTTCACGGCCTTCTCCAAATCGGTCTGTGCCGCTTCGCGTTTGTTGAGTTTCAGTTTTACGCGCGCGCGTAATATATATAATGAGGGATTGTCGGCTTGCAGGCGTATGAGGGTGTCGTAGTCGGCTTCGGCCAGGTAGTATTGTTCCATTCGGTTGAGCAGTGCGGCGCGTGCTGCCAGACCGTCGGTGTTTTGAGGGTGTGAGTCCACGAAGAGATTGAGTTGTTCGAGCGCCTTCTTGGGTTGTCCGGTCTCTTCGAGGATGCCTGCCAGCAACAAAATGGCACTTTGGTTGTCGGGGTCGGCTCGCAGGATGTCTTCAAGATCTTGGCGGGCTTTTTCCGGGTATTTGTTTTTTGTGTGAATGGCTGCGCGAAGAAAGCGGTATTGCCTGCCGAGCGGCGTCGTGGCTTTCTCTTCGTCCACCAGTGCGTTGCAATCGTCTTCGGCCGCTTTGAGGCTTCCCGTCTCATAATAACACACGGCGCGGCCATAGCGTGCATTGGGGCTGTCGGGCTTTTGTTTCAGCGTTTCGGCAAAGTGGTCCACAGCCTCTCGGTATCTTCCCTGTGCGAGTCTGATTTCGCCCAATTTTTCGTGCACCAGATAGTTGCCCGGAGCCTCCGGACGGGTTTTGAGTGCCTTTTGGAGTAGCAGTGCCGCCTTGTCGAGCGAGTCTTCGTGCAGGGCGTTGAGTGCGCGCCGCATGTGGTCGACATAGGCCAGTGAGTCAGCCTTGGCCCGTGCCTTAATGCCCAGTTCTTCTTTATAGTCTTCGGTCGTTTTGGCCCTTATGGCCCCGTCTTTGAGGTCGATGACCGTCTGTGCCTGCATCAATGTGGCGAGACAGAGGGCGATGCAGAGCATAGTCTGCCGGAGGCGTCTATTCATGTGTCAATTCAGGGTATGGTGAAGAGGATGGTGTCGCCGTATGTGGTGCCGACGCCGTTTTGGGCGAAGGCCACGGCGTAATATTGGCCACTGCCGAGCGAGTCGGTTGCGGCGGTGAAATCGGCCGTGGGGGCTTCGGCCGTTGTTTTGGCTCTCAGCGTGTCGTTGCCATAGGCAAAGCCGCAGGCGGTGAGGTCGCTGTTGGGCGAGGCCGTGACGCGGGCAGAGAGCAAGGCACGGTGGCCTTCGATGGTGGCTCCCAGTGTCTCCACGGTTGGGGCAAAAGGCTGTTCGTCTGAGCGGTCCACGGGGTTGCAAGCCGTGGTCAGTCCCAGTGTGACGATGAGCGAAAAAAGGCCAACGGGATGTTTCATGATAGGTGTGTCGTAGGAGTTTATGTCAAAGTCAGCTTCACAATTCGGCGCGTTTTGGCGGTCACGGCCACACGGTGGTCTATGCGGTGGCCGGCGAGCCAGACGATGCCCTCAGTGTCGCAGACCACGCCCACCCAGGCCCTTTCGGTGGCCGTGAGGTGGCGGTCGGTGAGGAAGTCGCTCACAAGCCTCGAGCCTTTCATGCCGAAAGGCCTGAAGCGGTCGCCTTCTTGCAGGGCGCGATAGATGAGCGGACCGTTGAGGCAATCGGCGTCGACGATGGCCTCTGTCGGTGGCGTTTTGAGTGAGTCAATCTCATCGCGTGTTGTTTCGTGGCAGTCGATTTGGCAACCGTCGGGCAGTGTCTGGGCGCCGTTGGTCTGCAAAACCACGGGCGCGAACTGCGGCGGACGCAATGTGGCCTCAATGCGACCATGGCGTGAGGTGACGACATATTGGGCTGTTTCAAACCGGGCACGTGTTGTCTTCAAGCTGTCTTGTCTGAGGGCCTCCGTTTCGGCCGGTGTCAAGCCCAGTCGCTGCAAGGCGTCGTAGTGAGCTTGTAGCGTCAGGTCGGTTTTTTCCCAATACCATCCGTGGCTTTGGCGATGGGCCAGACGGTCGAAAGTTTCAGCCACGGCGTGGTCGTAGGCCTCTTCGGCGGCCCGGAGTTTGCGCATGTCGGCCCGGAGCGTCTTCACCACGGCGGGGTTGAGCTGTTGGAGCAGGGGCATCACTTCGTGGCGGATGAGATTGCGTTTGAAAGCCGTGTCGGCATTTGAAGAGTCGCAGACGTAGGGTTGCCGGTGTTGGTCCAGATAGTCTGTCACCATTTGTCGGCTCACGTCGAGTAGCGGTCTCACCACCTTGTCGCGGCGGTAGGCCATGCCGGTGAGTCCGTGAATGCCTGTGCCGCGCACCAGATTGAGCAGGAGCGTCTCGGCATCGTCGTCTTGGTGGTGTCCCACGCAGACCACCTCGAGGCCACGCTCATTGATGAGTCGTTCAAACCACGCATAGCGCAGTCGGCGTGCTGCCATCTCAATGCTTTCGCCGTGGGCCTTGGCTTCGGCCTGTGTGTTGAAGTGGCAGACGTGTAGCCGAATGGCCAACCTCTCGGTCAGTTCCCGGCAGAAAGCCTCGTCGCGGTCGCTCTCGCGGCCTCGCAGGTGAAAGTTGCAGTGGGCCGCCTCAATGTGGTAGCCCAGTTCGTGCAGAGCCAGCAGCAAAGCCACCGAGTCGGGTCCGCCGCTCAGTGCCACCAATGCGCCACCGTCCTGACGGAGCAGGCCGTGTGTGGCAATGGTTGCTTTGACTTGCTCAATCATAGAGACCACATTAATAAGACACCGAAACCTCGAGACCGGCCTCGGCCACTCGGCGGGCAATGGCGTCGAGCACCTCGTGTGAGGCTTTGCGCAGGTTGAGGTCGGGCGTTTCGCGGTCGATGGTATAAATCATCACCTTTTCAGGCTTGATGGCCTTGACAGCCTCGAGCCACGGCGTCACATAGGTGTCGGCGGTGTTGTCGGCATCGTTTCCTTCAAGGTCTCGGCCGGTCATAAACATGGTCTGAATGATGACGTGGCCGCCGAAAGCCTTGAGATGGTCAATAACCTCGGCCACGTCGTAGTGGCCCGTGGGTTGGTTGATGCGGCGGATATAGTCGGGCGAGATGGTGTCGAGCTTTTGGATGTTGTTGTCCACCTTCATCAATGCCTCCCTCACCGCCGGAACACCGGCCCGAGTGGCATTGCTCAGTACACTCACTTTGGCCTCCGGGCAATAGCGGTCGCGCAGGGCCGTCACCGCGTCGATGATGGCCGGGAAGTCGGGGTGCACCGTGGGTTCGCCATTGCCGGCAAAGGTCAGCACATCGGGCAATCGGCCTTCTGCTGTCATCTCTTTGAGCTTGTCTTCGAGAGCCTTGGCCACCTCGTCGGTCGAGGGTCGTTTCATGGTTGGGCGGCGTTGGGCGTTTAGTCCACATTCGCAGTAGATGCAGTCGAAAGTACAGATTTTGCCGTCGGCCGGCATCAAGTTGATGCCCAGCGACACACCGAGTCGCCGGCTGATGACCGGACCGAAAATTGGCGAAGGATAGATAACGGTTGACATAAAGCGTTGTTTTGGAAGTCCAAAGTTACTAAAGATAATGCCAAAACGCCGTTTTTTCGCGCTTTTTAATATGTTCGGCTTCTTTCCCCTTGTATCTGTGAAAGATAGGCTTCGGCTCAGCATAGCCAAAAGTCAAAAACTTCGTTTTCTCTTTTGCTCTACATTTGCCTTGCACTATCTTTAGATAAGATAGGCTGCGGCTCAGCATAGCCAAAGTCAAAAACTTCGTTTTCTCTTTTGCTCTGCATTCGCCTTGCACTATCTTTGCAAAAGAAAAAAATAAACACATTTTGTTATGAAAAAAATCCTTTTGATATTGGCCACCTTCTTTTTGGCCACCTCTGTGAATGCCCAACTCTGCGGTCCGAGCAAAACGAAATCCAAACAGGCCACTGTGGAGTTTACAGCCGTAGCCATTGCCGTAAATCTGAGCGGTGGCATCAAGACCGTAGTAGAAGGGGAGTTTGTGTCAGACAGCGTGCTCATCCCTCAAATAGTGTTCACATATCCTTCCTACACCACCTGCGACGAAATGATTGAGTCCATTCGCGTTCAGGTGCACCACTATCGCGCAGGCCGCTCTTCCCTCGTCGGTTCCACGCCGGCTCAAGAGACCGACTCTATCTACACCGCCTCATTCGTCCCCATCGACAAGAATATGACGCACTTCAAGGCTGCGCTCGATGTCTCCACCCTCGATTGGGATAGAGTCGAGATTAAAGCCCTGCCCGGCTCGGCCAAGATTATCAAGAAAGCCGACTACCGTCCCCAGCTCATCCGTCGGGAAAGAAAAAAGCCATAACCCGCCCGTGTGTTCAAAAGCGCCGGTCGAGTGTGACAAAAAAACACGAAAAAACTTTCTTGAGGCTTCCCATCCACACCGGGAGCCTCATTTTTTGTGCTTCAACCCTCCCTTTTCTCCCTTTATGCCTTCACGGTTTTCCTCTCCCTATCCCAGGAAAAACTCGCATAAGCCCTGTTTCCCCATCCCTTATTCCCGTAACGCGCTCACAGCCACAAAAAAAGAGGCCCAGCGGCCTCTCCTCTTCTTTCTTATGGCTAAGATAAGGCAAAAGTGGAGAAAGAAAAAAGACAATAATTGCACTTCTATCTTGAAAGTTCAGGACTTTACTTGTGAACGCTTGATTGCCACCAGCCCCACCTCAGTGGGTGTGGTGGAGAAAGATGGAGGAGTAGACGCCGGCCAAGCTGGCTCAAACCGCAAAGGTTTCGGAGGAAACCTTTGGGACGAAATGAATTAATTTCGTGTATATTTAATTGATTGGTTGGGGATGTGTCGCCGTGAGGCGCTGCATCCCCTTTTTGTTTACTATCCCCTCTA
>JAHAWW010000271.1 GCA_018383375.1 Prevotellamassilia sp.
TAAAAGGTTGTTAAGGGATAGTGTTTTCACGTAAAATCAAATCGTGCAGATTTTGACGAGTCAAAGTTAGTGCAAACGAGCGCAAAGGCCAAAGAAAAAGCCTGTTTTTTGTTTGGCCTTTGCCGAGTGCCGCCTAACTTGCGCGTAGCGAGTGTTAGTGCAAAGGAGCGCAAAGGCCAAAGAAAAAGCTTGTTTTTTGTTTGGCTTTGCCGAGTGCCGCCTAACTTGCTGATATTTTAATGCGCCCATTCAGGCCTTGCGCCACCGTTCAAAAAACAATATAGAATTCTCTTCTACACTCCTTGCTCAGACCGACAACAAAGCCATCCCAATCCCCACTCCATGCGCAATAAAAAAGGCCGCCCAGAACCGGGCAACCTTGCATTTATTGGGCGCAAAAGTATGAGAGTCAACGCGTTGGGTTGTGTAGGCTTGGCGTGGCAAACTCTGCACGCCCCTTCATCCTTGCAACAAACGCCACATCACGTCGGCCGTTTTCGCAGCGTCAGTCTTCATCGAGGTCGAAGTCAAAATCGTCGTCCATAAAGGTGGGCGCAGTGAACTCGTCGAGAGCCCGTCGGTCTTTTTTTGTAGGTCGGCCGGTGCCACGTGCGCGATTGACGAAACCGCTGATTTTGCTCATCTCGAGCAGTTCGTATTGTGCGGCGTCGGTGATGTTTTCCAGCACGTCGGGCAGCAGTTTGGCCCCGACGCGTTTTTCAATGGCCTGTTTCACGCGGAAGGTGTAGGTGACGGGCGGTTTCCTCACGCCCACCTCATCGCCGGCTTTGACCGTGCGCGATGGTTTGGCCTGCGCGCCATTGATGGTGATGCGGCCGTTTTTGCAGGCATCGGCGGCAATGGTGCGTGTCTTGTAGATACGTGCGGCCCAGAGCCATTTGTCGAGTCGTGCTTCCATAGTTGTGCGGCCTTATTTGTGGTTGAAGTGGTTCATTGTGAACTGTATGCCCGAGAGGGCGAAACTCTTCACCATGTCGCCTGCAGTTTTGAGTCGGTCGTCCATGGTCTTGAGGTCTTCTTCGCCAAATTCGCCCAAGACAAAGTCCACTTGTCCGCCACGGGGGAAGTCGTTGCCAATGCCAAACCTCAGTCGGGCATACTGCTGTGTGCCGAGTGTCGTGGTGATGTGTTTCAGACCGTTGTGCCCGGCTTCGCTGCCCGAGGGCTTCATACGCAGGCTGCCGAAGGGCAGAGCCAGGTCGTCCACCACGACCAGGAGGTTTTCGAGAGGGATGTTTTTTTCTTTCATCCAATATCTCACGGCGTTGCCCGAGAGGTTCATATAGGTGGAGGGTTTGAGCAGGATGAGCGTTTGGTTTTTCACCTTGACGGTGGCGACGGCGCCATAGCGTTTGTCTTCAAACGCGACGCCGGCAGCGTCAGCGAGTGCATCGACCACCATAAAGCCGATGTTGTGGCGTGTGCGGGCATATTCCGGCCCGATGTTTCCGAGTCCGACGATTAAGAAGTTCATCTTTGGGTTGGCCTGTGTGGCTTGGTCTTTGCCTTCGTGCTTTGGGCCGATTATTTTTTTCAAAAAATCAAGCAACATAACGCTTTGGCCGATAGTTGGGGATTAGGGTGCAAGGGTTGAGTCGTGCCCAGAGGCAGCGACAAAGAGAGGCGGCCTGCACCCACGCCACAGTGTGCGCAGTCGCAGGCCGCTTATGAGAGGGTTGTCTCGTTTCAGATGGCTTAGGCCTTGGCAGCTGCTGCGGCAGCACCCATAGCGGCACGGGTCATCTTGACGGTGCAAACGATAACTTCTTTCGGGGTGACGAGCTCAAGACCTTCAAATTGCAGGTCGCCCACTTTGATGCTCTTGCCGAGCTGGAGTTTCGTCACGTCGATGATGAGCTTCTCGGGGATGGCGCTGTAGAGAGCCTTCACATTGATCTTGCGCACCATGCACATGAGGCGACCACCGGCACGTACGCCTTCGGCGAGGCCTTCGGGAGCGATGGGCACACCCATAACGATGGGCTTCTCAGCGTGTACTTCGAGGAAGTCTACGTGGAGCACATTGTCTTTCACCGGGTGGAACTGAACCTCTTTGAGGATGGCTTTGTGGTCAGTGCCGTCGATGTTGATGTTGACGAGATAGATGTGGGGAGTATAGATGAGCTTGTTGATTTCCTTCTCGCATACGGTGAAGTGAAGGGCTTCGGGCAGACCGTTTTCGTCTTTCTTCTCACCATAAATGACACAGGGAACACCGCCGTTCTTGCGGATTTCTTTGGCAGCTTTCTTGCCAAGGTCGGCACGCAGGGTACCGTTGATTGAAATTTCTTTCATTGATGTTTGAATAAAAAATGTGTTACTCTAAATTAAGTTTTCGCTTAATTCGCCATCACACGCAGGGCCTAAACCCGACCCCGGGAGGACAAATCGCCGCAAAATTACACATTTCAAGTGATTTGGCCAACATTCCCCTGTTTTTTATTTTCAGAGTCCGCCGGATTGGGGTGTGTTCAAAATAAGTTTTTTGCAGCCCTGTAAGCCCTGTAAGGGTGCTACATAATAGCCCATGTCGTAAGGCCTGGTGGTGTGATGTCTCCACTATTACCCGGTCTGAAGGGCCGGTCATCGCTTGGACTTCTTGCTGCCTTTGGCGTCGAATTTATAGGTAAAGCCTATTCG
>JAHAWW010000273.1 GCA_018383375.1 Prevotellamassilia sp.
AAGAGCGCATCGACGTGTAGCCGGCTTTTTCGGCCAAATCGTCTTTCCGGGCTTTCGGATTTTCTTTTTCGAGCCTCCTCACGTAGGCAATGCGTTTGCGGTTGATAAACTCTGCAAAAGGCATTCCTGCCTCGTTGTTGACCAGTCTTGAGAGCATAGTGCGGTTGGTTCCCAACTGCTGGGCCAGTTTGGCAAGCGTGAGTCACGGTTGCAGATAGAGCTGTTCGTCGTCAATCCGTTTCAACAATTGTGAATATCCCTCTTCCGCGAAAGACTCTGTGGCCTCTTCGCGCTCTTCACTGGCTATGTCGGCAAACGAGAACTGCTGTACGAAACCGCGGTAGCATAGCATATAGAGCAGGCCGCTGAAGAAACAGGCCACCGCCGCAAGGGGTGCCACGGCACGAAAGAACACAATGCGCCCGACGGCATTTGCCATAAACGACACCACGCCCGTCAAGACCATCAGCAATAATATGGTGGTGATGCCAAACAGCCTTTTGTCTTCGCCGTCGGCATAGATGGAGTCGATGAGCCTGTTGTAGCGGCGGATGTGGCGGATGCCTTTGAAAACCACCACCAGCACGCCGACGGCAAAGAGCAGTTTGGCCAACTGATGCACCACAGCCTGGAGCCGAGGCAGCCCCTCGAGGCCTTGCATGGAGTTTTTGTATAGATAGGTGTCGACAAACCCACGACACTCTTCGCCGCTCATCATCACATACAGAGCGGCCACAACGATGCCGAAAACCATAGGTGGCCCCACTGTGAGCCACATTCCGCGACGGCTCACGGCGGCCCCTGTGAGCTCGGCGATGTAGTAGAGATAGAGGGGATAGACCAGCAGATTGCAGACCACATAGATGGTGTCGCTCACGGGAATGACACCGGTCATCCGGTTGAAGAAGACGAAATGGCCGGCGTATAGCAACGTGGCGGCAATGGCCCACCACAACAACTGGCGATGGGCCGCACGATTGCCCCGTTCCCAAAGGTCGAGGGCTATGGCAACCGTCCAGAATGCACACACTGCCAGCGGCAATAAAGATATGATGAGATAAAACATGGTGGTAAAGATACGAATAAGCGAGAAGAAACAGCCCCAAACAGCCTATAAACCACCTTTTGAAACCTGGTGAAGGGCGGCGGAAATGTTAAATTTACGATATGGCACATCCCGTGTACAATATGGCACAACCTTTTCATTCTGTCGTTTTTGACTCGTTATGCTCTTTCCTATCTTTGCCTTCGTCAACATCAAGAGACGAAGAACTCTTCGACACTTCAATTCTTCAACTCTTCGGTCTGGATGAACAACAGATACACCACCAAATAAACCACTCATTT
>JAHAWW010000162.1 GCA_018383375.1 Prevotellamassilia sp.
AACTCGTGGTGTGGGAGCGACAAAATCATATCTGCCCACTCTGCCACAAAGCCTTCGACATCGCCTTTATGGAGGGCGACCATATCACCCCGTGGCGCGACGGCGGACGCACCGTCATCGAAAACTGCCAGATGCTCTGTCGCGAATGTAATCGCCGCAAAGGAGCCAAGTGATGGCGTCACGCGGCAGATAAGGGGCTCGAGAGGTATTGCAAGTTTCCGCTTTTTTGCCTAACTTTGCAGCCGACAGGCTTAAAGCCCATCGCCTGAGCCCGTCGACACATTTAATAATATGCTTTTATCTCAAGTCGCCCAGGCCCTTGAACGGTACGCGCCTCTGCCTTTGCAGGAATCCTATGACAATGCGGGACTGCAAATTGGATTAACAGAGACGGTAGAGGTTTCAGGGGCTTTATTGTGCGTTGACGTCAGCGAAGACGTTATCGACGAAGCCGTCGCTGCGGGGTGTAATCTCGTCGTGGCGCATCATCCTTTGCTCTTTCGCCCCCTGCGCCGCATAGACCACACCAATGCCGTGGCGCGCATCACCGTCAAGGCCATCAAGGCCGGCGTGGCCGTCTATGCCGCCCACACCAATCTCGACAATGCGCCCGACGGCGTATGCCACGAAATGGCCCGCGTGTTGCAACTGGAAAACGTTGATTTCCTCGACCCCATGACAGACCGCGAGGGGGGTAGCGGTGTGATGGGTGTGCTGCCCGGCCCCATGTCGCCCCTTGATTTCTTGAAATGGACGAAAGCGCGCTTTGCCACCCCGGTCGTCATGCACAATGCCCTGCCCAAGCGTGATATTGTCAGAGTGGCCGTGTGTGGTGGAGCCGGCGATTTTTTGATAGACAAAGCTGTGGCGGCAGGTGCAGATGCGTTCATCACCGGCGAAATGGGCTACCATCGCTTTATGGGCTATGAGGGCGAAATCCTCACCGCCGCCATTGGGCACTACCAGAGCGAGCGGTGCACCATCGACCTTTTTGCCCACCTGCTCACGCAGAGCCTGCCCGGCCTTCGCCTGGTCAAGTCGGCCAAAGGCCACAACCCCGTCCATTATCTCACAGACTAATCAAACATACACAATAATATATCTATTATGACAGCAAAAAACGAAGCCACCGAAATGACGGTGGAGCAGAAACTCAAAACCCTCTTTGAGTTGCAGACTATGCTCTCAGAGATTGACAAAATCAAGACCCTCCGCGGCGAACTGCCTCTCGAAGTGGGCGACCTCGAAGACGAAATCGAAGGTCTCTCCACGCGTCTGGCCAAATACAACGAAGAGCTCACGGCAACCACCGACGACATCAAGGCCAAACAGCAGAAAATTGCCGATGCACAGGCCATTATGGACCGCTACAAGTCGCAAATCAACGACGTGAAAAACAATCGTGAGTTTGATATGCTCTCAAAAGAAATCGAGTTTCAGTCGCTCGAAATCGAACTGCAAAACAAACGCATCGGTGAGGCAGAGAAACTGCTTGAGACCAAAAAGACCGAAATTGCCGCACTCACCAAGCAGTTGGCTGAGCGCCGCGACGACCTCGAAGTGAAGAAATCTGAACTCGACGAAATCACGGCAGAGACCAAAGTGGAGGAAGAAAAACTCCGCGAAGATGCCAAACGCCTTGAGGTGACCATCGAGCCTCGCCTGCTCACCGCCTTCAAGCGCATTCGCAACAACACCCACAACGGTCTTGGCATTGTCTATGTGGAGCGCGATGCTTGTGGCGGTTGCTTCAACAAAATCCCGCCCCAGCGTCAACTCGACATCCGTATGCGCAAGAAAATCATCGTTTGCGAATATTGCGGCCGCATCATGATTGACCCCGAATTGGCTGGCGTCGAAACCGTTCAGGCTGAAAGCGAAAAGCCCAAACGCCGCGTACGCAAGACAGCAAAATAAAAACAACTATCCGATAGGTTGCGGCCCCAAAGACACAGCGTTTTTTGGGGCCGTCAATGTTTTTTGGAGCTGTATGCATTATTTTGTTATTGTTTTTTGCAAAGCCTCTTTTATTCTCAACAACACCCGTCTATGAAAAT